>VXSC01000032.1 GCA_009838195.1 Rhodothermaceae bacterium
TAGGCTCTGAGAGACTTTTTTTGCTATTCTTGAATTTTCGGACAGACACTAAGTAATGTCCAATTGCAGAGATGAAGATTTCTCCCGAGGATCGGGATGACATTCCGGTGAGCCTTACCGGATGCCCTATGCGCCATTGCCTTCTTCCATGTTCTGAACCTATAATGAAGGTAATGGTTTCCTCAACGCATGTCAAACTTCGTATATAATCCCATTATATTGAGTGGATCAACGCCGCGGCAGATGCTCACACGTGCTACGTCTTCAGACAACGCCGATGGCAGGAGTAGCTAACTTGGGCAAGGTCATACTCATCACCGGAGCCTCCTCCGGCATGGGCCGGGAGGCTGCGATCCTCTTGGCCCGTGGGGGGCACACCGTGTACGCAGGTGCACGCCGGGTGAATCGTATGAAGAATCTGTCCGAACACGGCATCACTCCGATCGAGATGGATGTCTCGAAGGGTGAGGACAACGAGCGAACCGTGTGCGAGATCATCGATGCCCAGGGACGCATCGACGTTCTGATCAACAACGCGGGTTTCGGTCTCTACGGGACAGTAGAGGACATCCCGCTCGAAGACGCCAGATACCAGTTCGAAGTGAACCTGTTTGGCCTCGCCCACCTCACCCAACTCGTCCTGCCGCATATGAGGGCGCGGCGCTCAGGCCGAATCGTCAACGTCTCGTCGATGGGAGGGAGGATTTTTACTCCCCTCGGGGCTTGGTACCACGCCACCAAACACGCCCTCGAGGGCTGGTCGGACTGCTTGCGTGTGGAAACCGCCCCCTTCAACATACAGGTCGTCGTTATCCAACCGGGTGCGATCAGGACCGAGTTTGGCGACGTAATGGGAGCCCGCCTGAGGAAATACTCCGAGGACACGGCCTACAAAGCCCAAGTGGACTCGCTTCTGAGGCTGATGGACAGCATCGAACCAAGTGACCTCGGCACCGGGCCGGAAGTTCTCGCCAAGGTGTTCGTCAAGGCCGCGACGGTCCGAAACCCGCGCCGGCGATACGTCAGCGGCACGATGGCGCGCCCCCTGATGTTTCTCCGCAAGTGGTTCGGGGACGGACTCTACGAATTCATGCTGCGCCGCATGTTCCGCTGATGTCATCGGGCCTTACCACGACGACTTCGAACTCCCGTCACCCGAATGGGATTTCCAGCCATTTCAACCCAGTCAGCTCGGATTCGAGTCCACCGGCAGGGAGGGCAGATCGTGCAGTCCCCATAGAACTTACGTGACTTCTTGCCTATCACGAAGCACACCTAATTCTAATAAGCCGAACAAAGTCTCTTCAGTTACGAATTCATATATGAAGCAGATCTCTCCCACTCGATTCGATCCAAGTCACTGATCCAGAATTTAGTAACTTCTTTGCCGGCTCTCCGTAAAGGAACACTGGTTACAACCGATTTACTTACCCGGCCGATTTCTCGGCAGTCAAGTGCCCAAGGGAGACCTGGACGAAATCAACCTAAACACAGATACGATTGACTGGCGACTCCACTTAGGGGATTAACTGAGTTGACGGCCTGAGGCATTTCGCAGACCGAGATGGAATATCATGGTGGCGAGGTAATTGCTCCAGATGGCCTGATTTTTGTTGGAAGAGATGGTAGAAAGATGGGACAAGATTCGGGGCGTGTGTCTGACATTGGGTTTGCCTGAGTGACGCAGCTCGAGTCGGTTGGCTGCTGAGTGAGACAGAAGAAAAAAAACGAGCCTTGGGGACCCAAACCCCCAAGGCTCTCACCACTAAACCTAATGGTCAAAGATAGTGCATCGAGACATACTTTGAATACAAAAGACGCACGCCAACGACAAATCTTCATCGTTGAACATTCAATCCCGCCTCAATTCACCTGCAAGATCCCGAGGGTTGTGGCCTAAGATGCAGACAAGCGACGGATTCGAATATTCCGGAACCACACCGGATCACTGTGATCCTGCAGACAGATATGCCCCACCTTCGTCATTCCATAGTCGGGCATGTCAATCCATTTGCTCTCAGCAATAGAGGCCTTCCAGGCATCACTCCACAGCTCATAGGAGACGATCTTTTCACCGTTGAGCCAATGCTCAACCTTTGCTCCATCAACAACAATACGAGCTTGATTCCACTCTCCGACCGGATTGACTACATCCGCTGATGGGGCATGCATATCATAGTTTGCTCCCGCGTGACGATCTGCGCCCTCCTTGGCGTCGGGGTGTGCGTCATTATCCAGAATCTGATATTCCGGACCGGTACGCCAAGGGTAATCATGTGCCTCAGATACCCTGAACATGATACCACTGTTGCCCGCAGGGGAAATTTTCCACTCCAGTTTCAACTCGAAATTCTCATACTGCTCTAACGTGATAATATCACCACCTTCTCCCTCACCCGAAAAATGTAGTGCCCCATCTTCACTGACCTGCCACGCCTCGGGAATCCCTTCGCCCCCATAACGTCGCCACTGATCAGCACCAAGCTCCTGCCAGGAAGTGTCTGCCGTAACGGCTTCATCAGCTACTTCTACCGAAGCTTGTGCCGAAGTAGAATGCGTTACCAAAAAAAGTGCACCGGTCATTGCGCCAGCTACAATTAATCGCGTCATCATTGTAATCGAGGGTTTGTGAAAGAATAAGCTATTCAGTTTGCACTTCGGCAGATTTATCGTAATCCGCAACTTTGTCATCGAATAGCAGAACGAAGGCCAAGGAGAACACGAACGTTGCAACCGCAAAGATTGTCCAGAATGTACCCCAACCAGCGATATCAAGCTGTCCGTTGTCTCCAAACGTATTTACGTAGGCACCACTTAATTGAGTTCCCAAGAAAAACCCAATTCCCTGGGTAAGGAGAACGAGCAGCCCCTGCACTTGACCGCGGACTTCGGGGGCGGTTTTCTTATCAATGTAAATCTGCCCGGTGACGAAAAAGAAATCGTAGCAGATCCCGTGAATCAGAATTCCAATCATGATAAACCAGTACATCCCCACACTGCCCCCTAATGCGAAGATTGCAAAGCGGGCAACCCAAGCCAGCATGCCAAGAAGAAGCATCCACTTCACTCCCAGGCGGCGGAAGAAAAATGGAATCATGAGCATAAAGAAAATCTCGCTCACCTGCCCCCATGCCATCTCCCCACTAGGGTTGGCAAAGAGATTTGTGCCCGTAAAGACCTCCGTATTAACTTGAGAAAAATACAGTGGTGCGTAAGGGAAATATGTTCCGAACGCAATGAATATGAGCATTGCTGCCGCAAGGAAGACCACAAAGGACTTGCTCTTTAGTGCATTAAATGCATCAATACCAGCGATCTGCTTCCAGGAGGTGGATTGCCCTCTTGACGGTGGTGGTGTGTAAGGAAGTGTAAAACTATATAGTCCAAGAAAGAGCGCGGCGCCTCCTCCGATATAAAGCGGAGTCGGAGAAGCATCTGCCTGGAGGACATATCCCATAAATAATCCAATGGCAGCCCAGCCAATCGTTCCAAAAACACGAACCACCGGAAATTCCTTTTCCTGATTCTTTAAATGATGAAAGGCCAGCGAGGCTGTAAGTCCAAGGGTTGGGAAGTAGCAGAGTGCATGTAACCCCAAGAGTGGAAGGAAGAGATTCGTCCCGGCAGCCGATGGCATCATGCACATGGCGGCACCAGCAATCAGCATGAGTACGCCCAAAAGCTTTTCCGAATCAAAGAAGCGGTCCGCCACCATCCCGAGGAAAAATGGCCCAATAATGCAGGCAATCGGCCCAAGAGCATAGGCTAATTGAATCCAGTCTCCAATCCCCTCCGCACTCATATAATTGCCCAAGGTAGGTGCCCAAGCTCCCCAAATAAAGTACTGGACAAACATCATTACGCTAAGGCGTGCAACAAGTCCTACATTCATCTCAAATCTCCTGTTGATTGACGGATAAAAGAAACGCCGCAGGATCGGTAATCGTACGGCGTCCGAAATACACAGAAACAACCATCCCAATTACGGGATACTGATTCGATCCGTGCTAATATAATCAAGATTTCAATTAATTCTGAGCCTCAATAAATTCTTCCACACGACTGACGATGACTTCCGGTTCAGTTCCATCCGCCTCTGACTGATCAATCTCAGCGCGGAGAGCAGCGATCTCGTCAGCACTTGCCCCATCATTCCTCTCCAATTGGTCTACATGCGCACGCGCGAGTGCAAATGAAGGAGGCCATTCATAGGTCGGCTGTTTTTGCGCATTCAAATATTCAAGCTGCACCGTATTTGCCGCCGCAATCTCGTTCTCCGTGAGAAAACCACTCGGAACAAGCTCGAAAACATCGAGACCACGGGCAATCTCACTATTGTAAATGTATCCGTTATACCAGTAGACAGACCAGCTTCCGCCCATCTGCATTTGATCTGCAGATACGGGACCACGGTCATGGTAGGCAATCTCAATCACATTGGCAGGGTCTGTCCAGTCCGTGATAGAAATCCCACCCTGATACCAGGACTGCACAAAAATATCCCGCCCTGGGACAGGAATTAGTGATCCATTGTGTGCAACACAGTTCTCCTGCTCCGTCTGGGGCACGGGAAGCTTATAATAGCTCTGGAAATGCATCTTGTTCTCTTCATCAATCGTGAAATAGGCATTTGCGCCCCATTCCATCGGATCGGTCTCACGGCATTTGGGGCCTCCACCACCACCCCACTCATCGGTGAAGAGGATTTTTGAACCATCATTGCTGAAGGTTGCCGAGTGCCAGTACGAAAAATTGCTGTCTGCGACGGCATCCAGTCGGAATGGATTCTCTGGATCAGAAATATCAAGAAGAATACCATAGCCTTCACAGGCGCCGCCAGCTAAACCGATTTCTGGATACAGTGTGATATCGTGGCACTGATCTGGACCACGATCCTGATCATCTCCACTTCCCATCATGGCAGCGATCATGTCTGGAAGAGCTTCGCGAAATGCCATGGTGTCTGCCGCGGTTGGCTCGGTAATTCCCTCCTCCTCAAAATATGAACCACTCATTGCGACGACATACCGTTCCGGGAGAATCATCGTGCGTGAGCCCATTTCGACAACAATCTCCCCACGTGCCCTGGCTTCTTCAAACTGGGCTTTTTCAGCCTCTGTTGGCCCATGCACAGGCGGAGCAGTCAGGTCTTCGAAAATTCGTGGAGAACTGACGATCGCTGCCTGAGTCGGATCAGACAGTGGCACTTTGATGACTTCAATGCGGAAGAGTGCGGATTCGGGATCTTCACTCGGAGACATCCCGGAACATCCAGGTAATTCATCTGCCGGGCGGACGGGAGCGGATCCAGATACATACACGTAAACATTCTCATCATCACCAGGGTCCTTGAGCAGTGAGTGGGTATGAGATCCCCGACAGGTCTGGACATTATGGACATACTGTGGATCCAGTACATCCGTGATATCAAAGATTCGAATCCCTCTCAGACGATCCGGACTCACGCTTTCCTCTACGCCCTGGTCTCCGCAGTCAAGCCGTCCGCCTAGCCCTTCACCCGAAACAAATAGTAGGTTTTCATAGACAGACACATCACTCTGAGATGCAGGACATACATATTCTTTTGCAAGGATGGGAGTACTTGGATCAGACACATCCCATATCTGAATACCATTATAGTTGCCCTGGAAAACATAATTCCCTTTGAAGGCAAGGTCACTGTTGGTTACACCAATGAAATTTTCAGAGGGCGGAACAGTCGCAACCATGTTTAAATTCCAAATTGCCTCTTCCGCATCAAACAACCCCGCCTCAAGGCCAATGCGTGGATCATCAAGAACCATAGCCTGCTGGGCAAAGCTGATGTCTAACCGAAACAGGATCACAGTCAGGACCATGGTGGTAAGGAGGGTACAAGTTCTCATTTGTCTTTCAAGTTTGTGTTTCAGTGTGCAACTCCAAGATCATCCAGCATCAGTTTCATGCGATTAATCTCCGTAATCTGATCAACGTGGATTTCTGAAGCTAATTTATAGGTGTCATCACCGGTGATGGCCCCATCTATTTTGAACAATTCTCTAACCATGTGGACAGCTCCCTCATGGTGCATAATCATGTATTCCAGGAACAACCGGTCAAAATCTACACCTTGGGCGGCTTCAAGCTCTTTCAGTTGCGCGTCGGTAAGCATTCCCGGCATATGTGTGTCGTGATGATCCGCGCCATGAATCATCAGAGAATTTCCCTCGATCATGATATGAGGAACCACCTGATCCCGCTTACGCAGCCACTCCTGCATGATTCGGATTTCATCATTCTGAGCATTAATAATCCGGGCAGCCAAAACCTGAATTGTTGGACTAGCCCCATTGGGCTCTGCAAATGATGACATGACAAGAGCCTGTGCATGGTGTGCAATCATGCCCGTCATAAAATCTACATCCGCCTGGGAAAAACGTGCAAGTGCGCTATCCTTGCGAGCCCAAAAAAGTGCTTCCAATTCCTCAGAATCCTGAGCAATGGATGGTACTACTACACACAGACCGAGGAAAAGGGGAAATCCGAACCGAAGCGATAACAACAACTGTTTTCCTTGCATAGCCGGTCGTTCAACTGGGAATTTCTGAAAATGTTACAGGAAATCTACTCTAAAACGGTTAAAACACCGCAGATAACTGCATGCGAACCGTGTGGACTTGAGGGGCATCCTGAGGGCTGCGCCCCGTATAAGTTAGGGTGGCCCGTAAAACACGGTTCAGCTGCATCCATCCGTTTACGTGCCAGAGGAGAGAGCGTCCCCCCCCCCTGCCGTCGGTGAGTTCAAAAAATGCAAGCCCCCTCGAGTTCGGCTCCGCCGTCAATACGACACTGGCAAGTTCAAAACGTGCGCTGATGTTGGATCGACCTGCCCGATCCCACGAACCCTGTAGCGGCAGTTTTATAACCGTTGCCTTCCCCCTTGTCCTCGTGCTTTTCCGGGCATAATCCAATCCACTGGATAATCGGATATTTGACATAGCTGACCACTGAATCTTCTGCACGAATGACCTGGTTTGAATATCGAACTCCCGTGAACCGAATGCAGTACTCTGATTGATTTTATCCGAGAATACCCCTCCTGACTCAAAGGCCCACACATCTCCAAGGCTCCATCGTATCTGCGCCCGAAATTCATCAATACTCCGCATCTCCGTGTCGGCCGCAAAAACATTGGTTGAGCGAATTTTTCGCCAGGAGGTATGGAACCCATACTGAGGCTGATTTCTAAAGAGCCAGAGATCCTGCATCAGATTGAGCGTACCGCGGACAGTGTTTTCTGGGTGACGAAACCTGGATTGCCGCAAAAGATAGATATTCACCGGATCGGAATCTTTGCTTTTTTCCTGTACCTCTATCGCTGTTTTGAGCGTGACCTGACGGAGCCATTTTTGCCATACTGTCTTTGGGGTGCGCCAGCGTTGCATTCCTTCAAACTGGATATTCAACCGAGCTTTTAACCCTGTTACGGATTGCAGCGAGTCGGATGGGATCAGCGTACGTGCATACACTCCTTCGTTTTGGGTGACTTCCGGCGTGAACTCATCAATCTCAACAACCCCATTCCCGTTGGAATCAT
Organism: Rhodothermaceae bacterium; assembly: GCA_009838195.1. Classification (NCBI taxonomy): domain Bacteria; kingdom Pseudomonadati; phylum Rhodothermota; class Rhodothermia; order Rhodothermales; family Rhodothermaceae; species Rhodothermaceae bacterium. The sequence goes on from VXSC01000032.1 coordinate 7,577, forward strand.
TCCAGACATACTCTCCCAACTCTGGTCCGGTACGAATGTAGATCTCCTGCAGTACAGGGGTTTGCTCAGAGAGTGCCTCATAAAACCAGTTTAAGCGTAATAGTCGCCCCCACGGCTGTGCACGACCATCCCAGCGGACAACCAAGGATCGCTCATCTAATAGCCCTTGGGTGGTTTGAAAGAAGTCCGTATAATTTGTGTACTGTACGCCTAGCCGCCCTTGGCTTTGAAAAGACTGCCGCTGCCCTGTTTGATAATTCATACTGGTTGTTGCGGTACGTCTTCCGGGTAGTAAACTGTAATTGCCCGACCAAAGGTGTTCCTCCCGCCAGTCAACCCCCGCAGACCACATGCCCCAGTTCCCCTTCAGCTCTACTGCCGGAGATATTTCCCAGTACTGCTGCGAGTCCTCTCGAAGCCCCTGACTTATGTGTTGGTGACGCTGGCTCGTCTTCAAGCGTGTACGGACATTTAAGCGATTCTGCAACAATGCTTTGCTGGCTAGCACTTCATGTCGGACCCATCTCCCCCTCACTGAATTCGCATCACTCTTAATATGGGTGAAGAGATAGTTGAGTTTGGGCAAATAGGGTTCGTCAACGATGAGTGTTGCCTCCCTTCGATCCCCTCTGAATACCCCGAACTGCTCCAATTGACCGATCGTGCCGGCGATTGAGGATGTTTCAGACAACTGCCAGGCTGCACTTGCTTCATCAATCGTTTCCTGATGTGCCTGGACAAGCCCACGATCAATCGGCAGATTCCAGGAGCGCACAAATTCAACTGGCTGCGTTCGATCAAATGTAGCGAAATTCTCCCCTCTTCGGCGACGATTGGCGGTGAATTCCATTTTGCCCAATCCAACGGGCAAGTCGCTTACCGTCAGGCGGATATCGTAGCTGTGCGCCCGGTCGTTGTCTGCATCCAAGGAAGAAAAGCGGTTTTCATCACGATAGGAATGCGCCCACTCTCCCGCGATCTCGACATAGCGGATCGGTGCAAAACTTCCCCGCAAATCAAACATACGCTGCTGCGCTGGCTTCGGCAATACACGTATCGGTGAATACTCTCCCTGCCCAGGGCCACGATAGCTATAAATAATCCCATTCGTGGTTTGACCTTGCCGCACATAATCTCCCTGTCCAGATCCGACCCGGGTAAATTCAACTCGAAAAACTTCACTCTCGGAAGCATCTGTAATGGGTAAGTAGATCTGATAACTTTTTCCAGCGACCGTCGTGTCTACTTGCGTATAGTGTACCCATGGCGCATCAGGATCATAGGTTACCGGGGTTGCACCACTGCGCGAAGCCTCCGAGTCTCCCAACTGGGCAAGGAGCTGCTTATCGTCAGTGGTGAGCCCGAATTCCTGATCAAATGATTTACCATCCGCTTCTCGGATGAAAGTAACTCCCAGAGAGGCTAATGGCGGTCCGGAATCTCGCCCTGTCGTGGCAACAATAGCCTCCGTCGCAGCAAGAGTGCGAGTGAATTCTGTTGTTCGGTATTGAAACTCAACCGCGATTCGATGATGGTACTTGATCAGGCGATTTGTTGTGAAGGTGATCTCGCCTGTAGCATAGTCAATCACATAATCCCGAGACTCGCCGCGTTCCAGGCGAACACCATCCAAGTAAACGGCTTCTGAGCCTGGTATGACGAGAATAAACGGTTCATTTGCACTGCCTTGGAGCCTGTAGGGCCCTTGCACCCCATCTTTGACTTGGAGGTCCTGGGTCTTAAACAGCCCGCGTGACGTCGCCGCTACTGCGTGCAGTGTACCGCTTGGCGTCTTGAATGGTAATGGAGTCGTAATTCCAACCCCTTGAATCTTTCGGTTGAGTCTGGCGAACGTACTGTGATCAAGATCTAATTGAAAGTCACCCAGCTGGGCTGAACTGAATGGTGTATCAATTTCTATGAATACCCGGTCCAGTTCGCTCAGTCGCTGCGTCGTTCCTTCAGGAAGAATGGGAGTGTTTTCATCCGTCAGTGCTGCTCTCACGTGGATATTCGGTGAAAGCTGCCCTGACATCTGCAGACGCAACCCTGACTCAATCGTTGCATCGCGATTATTGCCTGCCAAGATGCCACGCGTAATGGATCCACTCCGTCTTAGTTGAGTCGGTTGCGACAAGGGCGCCGACTCCTCCAGTTGAGTTGGAACCAGTGAATCCGTTGGAGGCAAAGGCCCCAAGACCCTTGTAAACTGATCGGGAAGATTTAAATCCCAGATTCTGTAACTGACCGTCGCTGTATCATTCGCGGCAATGGACGGGATCCAGAGGCGATGAAACCGGGTGTCCAATTGATAATCACTTGGACCAAGTCTTCTGCCCTTCGCTGATACAACCAGTGTGCCTGGGACGGTAAAAGGATGCAGAACAAATGGTTGTTCTCCCGTCAGAGTATCTACCCTGGCTTGTGGAGCCTGGCCAAATGTGGAAGAAGAGCATAGCACTGCGCAAAGGTAACATATACACAATATGCTCCCCGATTTCGCAATCCAAACAAATTTTTGTGCCTGCCTAAACCCCAAAACTAACGTCGTCCGCTAGCTCATTGGTGTCATCTGATCGAATGGCAACGCCAGCTTTCTCAAGAAGATGTCCGCACTGATGAATGCCTTGCACAAGCCCTTCCACTAACTGCCCCGCCTTTATATGTTGCCGAATTGTAGTCACAACCTCTATCCAATCATCCGTGTCAACCTTTGCATTGATACCGGCGTCCCCCACAACTTCAATCCGATGTTCTAAAAGTGATACGAAAAGCAGAATGCCCGTACGTTCACGAGTTGAGAACACTTCTTTCTCTACAAAGGCCTGCATTGCCCGCCGATGGGTTGCAAGGGCCAACCTGACCTGTCCTGCGAAGCGGCGCTTTACGGCGGGGATCCAGTGTACTAGAGCAGCACCAATCGCTGCCGCTGTGATGATCAAAAGTACCGGTACTATACCTTCTGTCAGGCTACTACCACCCCACCCCGAGAACCAGCGGGTCCCCAGAACGACCGTGTACGCCAGGATTGCAAACAAACCAGCCCCCCGCCAAACGGCGACCTCATGCGAAGCACTCTGTGGAACGATATAGGGGACGATCTCTCCTGATGTTTGCTTTTCGGCTGTAGCTACCGCTTCTTTAATCCGATTGAGGTCAGCCTCGGTCATCATTGCCTTCATGGAATTCAAATCACTATGTACGTGTTAGACGTGTTGACAAATAAGCGTATACAGACAAGCTCAGGACACTCAAAGCTACGGCCACGAGGACCAGTCTAACTAGGGATGCCTCCGTACCAACCTGTCCGAGTCTGGTGAATACGGCAAGTGGGACAGTTTGGGTCCGTCCGGGGATGTTGCCTGCAAAGACAATCGTTGCCCCAAACTCCCCAACAGCTCGAGCAAACCCAAGAATAATACCCGCAATGATCCCTCTTGTCGCAAGTGGAAAGGTTACCCATCGAAATATAGCCCAACGTCCACCACCATATACCGATACTGCCTCTTCCCACTCAGGGTCAATCTGTTCTATGGCTACACGAAAGGTCTGGACGATTAGGGGGAATGCCATTACCCCGGCAGCTATCGCTGCTCCCATGCTGGTAAATGCCAGTTCCAACCCAAACAGTTCGTTCAGCCAGCTTCCCACTTTTCCCCGTGGCCCTAACAGAATCAGGAGTAAGAGTCCTGTGACAACCGGAGGAAGTACTAATGGGAGTTGGACAAGATTCTCAATCACAAACGTTAGTGCAGATCTTCTACGAGCCAAGTACCAGGCAGTCAAAATGCCAGGGATGACCATGATTGCTATGGCGACCGTAGCAATTCGAGCCGATAATAGGATAATGGACCACTCCTGTCCAAACGTATCCATCTCTCTAAGAGTCAAATCCGAATCGTTCCCATACGTCCAACTGAAGCGAGTCTGTCACGAAAGCAACAAAGGCCGCCGCAGCTTCGGGGTGATTCGTTTTGCGAATTGTAGAAATAACGTAGTTGATCTCCGGTGTACACGAATCCGGTACCTGGAACAATACGTTCAATCCAGGCGCGAGTGCCGCATCCGACCCATAAACCATAGCAACGTCCGCCGCCCCGCTGACCACTGCAGTAAGTGCTGCCCGAACATCTAAAGTCGGAATAACCATGGATTCAATGGTATCCCATACCCCGGCACACTGGAGTGCCTGTTTACCATAAACACCCGCCGGAACATGCGAAGGATCTGCCACTGCAAGTCGCCGAGCAGTTGAAAGCTCTGAAAGATTGGTCATTGGGGAGGTTGTCAACGAACCAAGGACAACCAATTTATTCCGTGCAAACGTAATTTCTGAACCAATCGTCAGGTTACGTTGCTGTAAGTAATTGATCCAGTCTGGACTAGCTGCCATAAATACATCTGCAGGGGCACCCTGCTGAATTTGCCTTGCAAGCAAAGAGGTCGGACCAATGTGCGTGTGGACCGTGATTGTCGGCTGCTGAAGTTCAAAGCGCCCGACTACCTCATGGAGCGCATCCGTCAGGGAAGCAGCAGCAAATACTGTGATAGAGGCGTTCGGGGAGTCAGGGGCCGGACTGCACCCAAAGGCCAGACAGACTGCGACCAATAATAGTCGCATTACAAGTTTGTTTGTTCTCGGATCGTTGAAATTAACATCGTTGCACGTTGATAGTGCATTGAAGTTGAGTCAGGGGACAAGGTTAGAACTCGCTCCAGTTGGGTAATTGCTTCTTTGGTGCGATTGATTCGGGCAAGCATGAGCCCATAGTTAAAGTTGGCATTTAAGTGATCCGGATCCTCTTCAAGCACCTTTTTAATCTCCGTAACCCCGAACATTGGACTACCCGTATTCAAATAAGCGGTCGCCATATCTGTGCGAACGTCAAGATCACTGGGATTCAGAGTTAAAACTCTCTGGTACGCACTCACGGCCTGGCCTGCAGCAACGCTGCGTATTTGAGGTTCCGGCTCGTCCGCCATCCAATCGTAGTACAAGTCTCCAGCTGTTTTCCAATCTTCGGCCAGTCCGGTCTCGTCCGCGATCTCTGACTGCACCTCTGCCGCCATATCCGGTCGCCCTCCCTCGACCAGAACATAAGTTTTCTCACGTTTAAGCACAATGGAGAGCGCACTGGTATCACTTTCAATCGCCATATCCAACTCATTGATTCGACCGGCTAATTGACCCGAAAGTGCTGATTGTGAAGAAGCCTCTGTAGTTGATGGTGCGGCAGAGAGTGTGGGCTCCTGAGGCGGCGACACTCGCTTACTGACAAGGGTTGCGATAAACAGTACAACCACCAGGAGTACACCAAGCCCAACAATGGTAAACACCTGCATACCAACTCCCGATTCGACATTGGCTGGACGCTTACGGGGCTTCGGTGATTGCGGCGCGGTCGGCAGTCTTACACTCATGCTCTGCAGTTTTGCACCACATTGAGAACAGAAGTTCGACGCGTTTGGGTTCTCCCAGCCACACGAATTACAGTAAATACGTCCCGGTGGATTTTCCTTAGGTCGGCGTACAGCGTTCGTATCCACTGGCCAGCCACACAGATCACAGCGGTCATTCTCTGCAGGAAGCCGTGCCCCGCATTCTGTACAGATCTCCATTTATTCTGAAGTCCCCCCGTTGATGCGATCCTTAAAGTCTTTCGAGGGTTTGAAGATGGGAACTTTCCTAGCCTCAATACGGAGTGATTCACCCGTTGCAGGATTGCGCACATTCCGGGCGGGACGATCCTGGATGCGGAATGAACCAAACCCACGAAGTTCTATGGATTCTCCCCGAGCCAGGGTCTCTTCAATGGTTTCCCAGAATCCAACAAACACAGCTTTGGTTTCCAGCTTGGTTAAGCCAGTCCTTTCAGAAATCGCCTCAATTAGCTTCGCTTTGGTCACAATAAAATGCGCTTTGATAACGACGTAAAAGCCGTTATTCGTTTCTGGTATGGTCCTAATCAAGTTACACTAAAAATTGCTGTAATTGTGCCATTTCCTCGAAAGCAATGCCCTTGCACGAATGGGTTCAGTTGAATTTTGCTTCGAAATATTGCTTAGTGGACGCACTTTACCGACAATTGATCATAAACATGCATTGCCCCATGAAATCCTTCCAGAAAACCGTTCATGTTGTTACCCGAGAGTTGCGGTGCATTTTGGAGAATATGGCTGGGCTCACCTTCCCGCAGAAAAAGCTACTGCAGAGGGAGAGACGAAACCTAGCCTCCGTTCGATATTTCTATGAGCAAGAGTCTATCATAGACGTACAAGAGACCGACTGAGAGGAGACCATGTCGCCAGGTTGGGACGAAAAGTTCACCAAGGCATACGCCGCAAGAAGTATTTGATATGAATTCTTGGCAGGGATTAAGCTTTGAAGCACACGGTACGGGAATTTCTGTACCTCTGAGCGAACAGATCAATCTTTTGGGTGGCCTACTCGGCCGTGTAATTGAAGCTCAGGCCAGCCCTGAAGTACTGGGTTTGGTTGAGGAATTACGTCAGTTGACCAAACAGGCAATCACGCAGCAGGAACCCCATCTGCGAGATCAGGTGATTGAGCGAATCAAGGGGTTGGATCTTCAGGAAATTGAGTGGCTGTTACGTGCCTTTACAACATTCTTCTATCTAGTCAATCAGAGTGAACAGCAAGAGATTATTCGGATCAATCGAGAGCGTGCACGCCTGCTTCCCGAGGCGGGTCGTGTAGATTCAATTGATGAAGCAGTTGGGATTCTTCGGCGTGCAGGTTATGAGTTGGAAGATGTCTTAAAGATTGTCTCCCGCCTTGATATACAACCGACACTAACAGCACATCCCACAGAAGCACGCCGTCGAACCATTTTATACAAACAAGAATTTCTGGCCTCCCTCATTGATCAACTGCGCTATAGTAAGCCAACCCCGGGAGAGCGTGACGAACTTCTTTATCAAGTCCATAACCAAATTGGACTCTTGATTGCATCCGATAAAGTCCGTGCAAGTAAGCCTACCGTGATTGACGAAGTTGAGAATGGACTCCATTACCTGCGGAACGCCATCTGGGAAACGATCCCACGCATCCATAAAGATGTAGCCGACGCAATTGAGCGCCATTACAATCAGACCGTGGATGTGCCCGTGTTCCTGAAATTCAGATCTTGGATTGGAGGAGATCGGGACGGTAATCCCAACGTAACCGCAGAGATTACCCGGAAAACCTTCTCCATGCACCGTAGAACAGCATTGGCCCGCTATTTAGAGGATTTACGTTCGTTGCGCAGGGATCTGAGTATTTCCGAACTGCAGTTAAAAATCCCTGAGACCCTTTACGAGTCCATAGCACGTGATAAGGAGGTGCTAAGTCTGAGTGCTCATGAGGCGCGCCAATTTGTGCAGGAACCCTTCCGACAGAAAATCAGCTTCATGATGCAACGCATTGAGTTGGCGCGGGATGGGGATTATGAGATCTATAACAGTGCGAATTTTATTGCAGATCTGCAATTACTTGTACATGCCCTGGAAGACATGGGGTATGAAAGTCTGGTCTCTCATGGACGATTGGGGAAACTCATCCTGCGTGCACAGGCGTTTGGATTTCACATGGTTTCCCTAGATATACGGCAACACAGTCGTCATCATGACAATGCCGTACATGCATTGCTCAGGGTTTCGAATGTCTGTGATGACTATTTGGGTTTGGCGGAAGAGGACAAGCTGGCGCTCTTGACAAAAGAATTACAAAATCCTCGACCTCTTTTACCACATGGTGTCAAATTAGAGGAAGATGTCCAGGAGGTACTCAACACGTTTTCCGTGGTTAAGGAGACGGTTGAATGGTCTCCTAACGCCTTGGGTAGCTATGTGATCAGCATGACGCATGCCGTGAGCCATGTGTTGGAGGTTCTATTGCTCGCAAAGGAGGCTGGGCTTTGGCGTATTGAGGGGAATCGCGTGCACTCTCCTATTGATGTTGTTCCTCTGTTTGAAACCATTGAGGATTTGGATCTTGCCGGGGTCTTGTTGACCAATATGTTTGAGCACCCGGCATACAAGAAGCACCTTGAGCATCGTGACAATATGCAAGAGGTAATGCTTGGCTATTCCGACAGCAACAAGGACGGCGGGTATTGGATGGCTAACTGGGCCTTGCACAAGGCAAAGAGGCATATTGGTAAGATCTGTAAGGATGCTGGCATCGACCTCCGACTCTTTCATGGCCGTGGTGGAACGGTCGGCCGCGGCGGAGGACGTGCTGGTCAGGCAATTATTGCGATGCCCCGCATCATCCATAACGGCCGGATCCGATTTACCGAACAGGGTGAGGTGATTTCATTCAGGTACGCCCTTCCCGCAATCGCACACCGACATTTAGAGCAGATTGTACGGGCGATGATGATTGCTCCGCTGCGTGTAGCCGATGTAGAGGAAGATGCGATAATTATGGAGCGTATTGCAGATGTGTCCATGAAAACTTACCGGGAACTGATTGACGATCCAGAATTCTGGCCGTGGTATGCCTCCTCAACCCCAATTGAACAGATCAGTCGTCTTCCGATTGCATCCCGTCCGGTTTCTCGTGGCTCGGTACATCATGTAGATTTTGACGACTTGCGTGCGATCCCTTGGGTCTTTGCCTGGACTCAGACCCGCTATATCGTCCCAGGATGGTATGGAGCTGGTGAGGGGCTTCAGAAGTTACTGAAAGATCACGGTTCGGACCTCAAGCGGATGTACAAGCAATGGCCATTCTTCCAGGCAGTCCTCAACAGTGCCCAACGCGAGATGGCACGAGCGCGATTGGATGTTGCATCAGAGTATCTGACTCTCTCTTCTGATCCAGAAGCAGGAAAACGGGTCAATTGCTGGATTGTCGAAGATTACAAAAAGGCAGAGGCAGCTATACTTGAGATTACCGGGTATGAGAGCCTGTATGGGCATGTACCTGTATTCAGGAAATCTGTCAAACTTCGTAACCCCTACTCTGATGTGTTGAACCTGCTTCAGGTTGAGCTAATCCGGCGGAGTCGCAACGATTTAGAATCAGACCAAGAACGGTTGATTCATGCATTGCTCCTCAGCGTGAACGGGATTGCAGCTGCAATGCAGAGTACCGGGTAACACTGGATGGGGCCATGATCATATCGACGATCAAATAGCTTAATCCCAACTCGAAATTAAAACACGGTGAGAGTATGCAGATTCGTCTTCATAGAATTAATTCATCCTTTGGAATACTTCTCTGTCCTACCACAAAAAATATCTTGCCTTACCTAAGGAGTATAAATCTGGATTGATCCACCACTCGTGAAAGATGTATTTCCATTAAATTAATCTGTGCAAAAAAGTGTTGCTTCGAAATCGGCTAGAGCGAATTTCTCTGACAGGATTCAAGACGCTCAATCCACTTACTGACTTTGAGCCACGATCGCGGACGGTGCTGATCGGCCCCAACGGGGCAGGGAAATCCAATTTCATCTCATTTTTTCGTATGGTGAGCTATGCGCTATCTGGACCAGACCAGTTGGCCCGTTATGTTGCTCAACAGGGCGGCTCTCGCCGAGTCCTTCATGACGGACCGGATTGCACGCGTGAAATCAGGGCCACATTAACGATCCAAACCTCTTCTGGAATGAGTGATTACGACTTTCGTCTGTTCCATGCTGCCGGAGACACGCTGATATTTGCCAATGAGCGGTATCGCTTTACTCGCTCGGAATGGGAAATAAAGCCAAATTGGAATATGCTCGGTGCGGGGCATAAGGATCCAGAGCTTCTGAAGGCTACAAGTGATCACCTGACTGCACGTGTCATCCATACTTTGCTACGGAAGATTGTGGTCTATCAGTTTCACAACACATCTGATAACTCACGGATTCGTGGAAAATGGTCAATCAATGATAACCGTTGGCTTAAGGAAGACGCGGCAAATGTCGCTCCGGTACTCCACCGCCTGAAAACCCAAGAACCCCTCTATTACCAGCGTATCGTTGATCATATCCGACTCGTTCTACCGATGTTTTCTGACTTCGAGTTAGAGCCGGACTATGGCAACTTGATGTTGCGATGGCGAGAAAAAGATACGGATGAGGTATTCGATGCCTCTCAGGCATCAGATGGTTTCCTCCGTATCGTCGCCCTGATCACTCTACTTCTTCAGCCATCAAACGACCTACCAGACACTTTAATTCTTGATGAACCCGAACTCGGGCTACACCCGTTGGCAATTAATATTATCGGCAATCTAATCGCCGCAGCTTCCGTTAAGATCCAGATCATTGTGGCCACACAATCGGTTCTGATGGTTGACTGTTTTGACCCCGAGGATATCGTGGTTGTTGAACGACCAGGTCGTGCGTCGACATTTCGACGACTTGACTCCCACAAACTTGGTGAGTGGCTCTTCGACTACTCTTTATCAGAATTATGGGAGAAGAATGTGATTGGAGGACAGCCTTGAAGTCTTATCGGCTTAACTTCATCGTAGAAGGGAAGACTGAAGAAAGATTCGTCAACCAAGTGTTGCAAAGTTACTTCGCTGACCAAGCAATTTACACCGCAGTGCACTGCGTTACGACCCGGCGTGACCGGCGTATGCCAAACATCATGGAACGAGGTGGTCTGACAACTTACCGCCACGCATACAAAGACATTCAGAAATGGATCAAGGAGGAAAAGACTGAAAATGTCAGATTCACAACCATGTTTGATCTGTATCGACTGCCCCCCAACTTCCCCGGTTACGAGGATGCCAACAATGAATCCGATCCCTACGTTCGGGTGAGGGCCTTGGAAAAGGCGTTGGAGGAATCCATCTGTGACCGACGATTTATTCCGTACATTCAGCTTCACGAGTTTGAAGCCCTACTGTTCTCTGATATACAGCAACTCAGCCTACAAGTCCCGGAGTATTCAAAGGAAATTCATAAGTTGGTGAAAATAGCGTCAGATTTCAGCTCTCCCGAATTGATCAACGACGGACGAACAACGGCGCCTTCGAAACGGATTATTGAGGCAATCCCTGAATACAATAACCTAAAGGCGTTTGTTGGTCCGATTGTCACTTCAAAGATTGGCCTCCCGATACTCAAATCGCAATGCCAACATTTTCGGGAATGGCTGGAGAAACTGACGACTGCCTTTACCTGACTGTAGCGACATTCAATCCCTTTCTGAGGGTTATCAGTGGATGATCTTTACCAATACTTGTCATTAGCCCTTCAACGATCCGCTGTATTGGGGGCAAATCCTATGTTACCCGATCATCACAATTATCCTCCCCTCCTATTTAGTTGATCGAATACCCGTCTGGCTGAATTTCTGGCTCCTGCAACAGTAAATATGTTGTACCGAACTGTTTTAATTGTGGCAAAACTCAGTAACGGCATCCAGAACGGTCGTCACGATATCCTTGCGGTCATAAAAGTCAAATTGATTGATATCATCCGCTAACCATATTTTCTGGACCGGAACTCCCACTGCCTGTTCATAAGCAGCAGCACCGGAAGGTAAAGCCATCCCCTCCGAGCCAACCAGCAGGGTTGGTTTCTTTAACCTTGATGCGGATGAAAGAGCATTGTAGGTAAGCCAAGGCTTCCAGCTACAAACATTGAATTTATTGTCGTATTCTGGAATCAGTCCCCTGTGTTCCTCGGTGTAATAAGGTGCCTGAAACATCACAGATGTATCATCAGTCGCACTGGCGGCAATCAGGATCTCAGGAGAATCTGATTGCTCTGAGGCCTCACTGGCACTGATAAGTTTATCCACCGCATCATCACCACCATAAATGTTGACTGCCATACCTGGATCATGAAGCCAAGGGGCTACTAACGCCAATTTTGAGAGGTTTTTACTATCGGCTGCAGCCTCAGCCATATAACCGGATGATGCACATATACCAAGTCCGCAGAGATTTTGAGAATCAACATCATCACGAGTCATGAAATAGGCAATTGCGGCGTGAATATCTTCGGTCTTAACAGCCGGATCTTCCACATATCGGCGATTCCCCTGACTCTCCCCCCAACCTGTGAAATCGAATGCCAGTGCAATCGTCCCACGCACGGCAAGCTCCCGAGCATAAGCACCCGCCATCTGCTCTTTGACTGTTGTCCAAGCCCCGGTGACAATAACAGCTGGAAATCGGCCACTCTTATCAGCAAGCTTTGTCCACCTTGGACGCGCAGGTTTATACAGTATTCCCTTGAGAGTAACACCTGCACTCGTGAACGTAACCGCTTCCGTTTCGATACCACTTGGGTCGGGAGTATTCTGCAGATTAATGAATTCCATGTCTGGCATTTTGGCTCAAGAAATCAAACAATTTCGCATATAACTATAATGGATGTATGATGTGCTCCCGATTGATTTTTTGAACGAATCACGCCTACTAACGATTTCGACAACTCAGGTACACAACCTTGATTCCCCACAATTCTTTTCGGCGGACACTACTGAGTGAGTTGGATCTGTGCTTTTACAGGCAGATGATCGGAGACATATCTGCCATTTTGAATTGAAACTACTGCTTCATAGCTGGAGACATCCCATTCGGGCGATACGAGTACGTAATCAATTCGTGGGGCTTCATTAAGTTGATCATTTTCAAGAAATCCACTGAATGTACCCACAGGCCCGATTACTGGCATCTTACTCACCACGTGCGCATCCTTTAATAAATCTTCTCCGGTTAAAGTCACAAAAGCATCAGAATCCGGGGTTGTATTCAGATCTCCGAGCAACAATACGGGCTCGCTGAGTTCCTGAATGCGCTCTGCCAAAAGCTTTGCACTCTGCATCCTAGCTTCAATTCCACGGTGATCAAAATGTGTGTTTACGACATGGATATCCAGATCTGTACCCCGCACTTTTAAGTGTACTGAAGTGGCCACTCTGGGAAGGGCAGCGTCCCAACCTCGACTCCCCGGTTGCTCGGGAGTCTCAGATAACCAGAAGGTTGTGGTTCCAAGTAGTTCAAAGATGGCTGTCTTGAAAAAAATCGGGGCAAACTCTCCACCTTCTTTACCGTCATCTCTTCCGACTCCCACCCAATCATAGTCGGGAAGCTGCGCAGCTAATTGTGCAACCTGATGACTGAGTGCTTCCTGAACCCCAATCAGGTCGGCCTGCCGCATCTCACTGGCAACCCACTCTACCCGATGGCTCCATGCACTTGCTCCATCATCGGGATTATCATAGCGAATATTGAAAGACATCGCTGTAAAACCCGCAGGTGTGGGTTGAGCGAGTACGACCATGATCAGCAGATTAAACATGTTATCCTCCTATCGTAATCATTGGGCGATTTTTAGAGGCTGCAATGAGATGCATCCCGGCATGCCGAGCGTGTTTTCTGCTTACCGCTGTATGGATCAGTTCCAGTAAATCCTGATCACTGGCTCCACTTCGCATTACACGGCGTAGGTTTACTTCGGAGCGCCCAAACAGACATACTTTTAGGTGACCATCTGCCGTGATCCGGAGACGATTGCAGCCTTCACAGAAATGATCTGTCATGGATGTGATAAACCCGACTTGACCAAGAAACCCCGGGACTTTGTACAGTTTAGCTGTTTCATTGCGGCCGTTGTGCAGTGCCTCAATTGGATACACTCGGCGAATAATACGGAGCATCTGGTCGTAAGGGACCAGTTTATCCTCATTCCAGCGATTACCATCAAAAGGCATGAACTCAATGAAACGAACCTCGATCGGACGATCACAGGTGAATTCAACAAAGTCGACAAGCTCATCCTCATTCACTCCCCTCATCACAACACAGTTGACCTTGAGCGGAGAATATCCCATCTTTAGAGCACTTTCAATTGCAGCCAATACAAGCTCAAGGCCATCTCGACGCGTGATCGCTTTAAAGCGATCAGGCTGCAATGTATCCAGACTTACATTGATCAAATTCACTCCAGCTGCCCGTAGTGCATGTAGCCTACGTTTTAGCAGTAGCGCATTGGTCGTCATCGCAAGGGTCTGAAGTCCTGGCAAGGAGCCTAGTTCTTCAGCAATTTTTTCAATCCCTGACCTGAGTAGAGGCTCTCCTCCAGTCAAACGGATCTTTGTCACACCCTGCTCAACAAAAAGCCGTGCTAAACGGATGATTTCCTGATCCGTTAACAATTTTTCGGGCGATGTCCAGTCAAGCCCATCTTCTGGCATACAGTAGCCACATCTCAGGTTACAGCGCTCAACAAGTGAAATTCTGAGATAGTTGTGCACCCTTCCAAACCCATCCGAAAGAACGCTGGCCTGACTCTTAGCGGGTGAATAGGATAATGGGAAATCATCGGGAACCTGCGACGTAGGGATGATGTCTGGCTCCGATAAAACCTTAAGTTCGAACATCATCTTTGCACTGCGAGGCTACAAGCAAGTTCTACAACAGTCGGAAATGTAAGATCTGATCTCCAATCTGCCAGATTGAACAACTCTGACAAAGTGATCTGGTTCGTTCATGTGTTGATCAACCCTGCGTGTGGTTTGGGACAGTTATTGATCCAAGGTTACCTCCATGCGTTAAAGTGCGGCTGTTCAGGAATCGAGACAGAATGGGAATCGTACTGGCATTTAGTGGCGGCTTAGACACCTCTTTTTGCGTTCCATACTTGCGTGAAAAGTACGATGAATCAGTATTTACCGTAACGGTGGATACTGGCGCATCCCTGGATGAGACTGCCTTGAAAGCTCGCTCCATACAGCTTGGGGCAGAAAAACATTTTCACATTGATGCCCGTCAGACCCTGTATGAGGACTATTTGAAGTTTCTCATTATGGGAAATGTCTTACGTGGAGGTGTATATCCCCTCTGTGTCGGCGCAGAACGTGTGGTGCAAGCTCTTGAGGTTGTCAAGATTGCCCGACAGGTCGGAGCTCGGGCAATTGCGCATGGCTCAACGGGAGCAGGCAACGATCAAGTACGATTCGATTCTGTGGTCCACCTGTTCGCTGATGAAATGGAACTCATCACACCAATCCGTGATGAAGGACTCACTAGGAAGGACACAACAGGATTTCTTCTTGAGCGAGGATTCTCCGTCCCTGAAAAGACGACCCGGTATTCCATCAATGAAGGGCTCTGGGGAACAACCATTGGAGGTGAAGAAACGCTCGGGACCGCCAAGCCATTACCGGATGAAGCCTACCCACATACTGTACCTGCCGCTGAAGCACCTGAAGCAGGCCTTGAGCTGCGTATTCAATTCGAGAATGGCTTACCCATTGCCTTGGATGGTGAGGAATTGCCTCCCGTTGCATTAATCACCAAACTTGCCTCTGTCGGTGCCAAGCACGGAGCTGGACGAAATATTCATGTCGGGGATACGATATTTGGACTCAAGGGACGAATTGGATTTGAGGCTCCTGCCCCTCTGATTCTGATCACCGCACACAGAGAGTTAGAGAAGCTTGTCCTCACCAAATGGCAACGCTATCAAAAGGATCAGTTGAGCGACTTCTATGGTATGCTACTCCACGAAGGACAATACTTCGATCCCGTAATGAGAGATATTGAAGCATTCCTGACCTCCTCCCAGCATGGGGTTACCGGTTCCGTATTCGTTCGGCTTTATAAGGGTAATATTTCCGTCCAGGGCTGCGAAAGTCCCTATTCCATGTTTGATAATGGCGTGGCCACTTATGGCGAAGAGACTGCTCTCTGGGATGGACCCGATGCTCGCAGTTTTTCGAAACTCAGCGGCCTTCAAGCTTATCTCGCGTACAAGGCACGCTCGAAAAAATGATTCGTACAGCAGTTCTGCATGGCAGCGGCTACGTTGGCCGTGAGCTTATACGACTGATCCTTCAGCATCCTCATGCATCGCTTGCATGCGTCACCAGCCGAACCTATGCAGGGAAACCACTGCATGTCGCACATCCAGCACTACGAGGACAACAAAAGATTCAATTTACCGCTGCTACGGAATTTGATGCGTCAGATATTGATGTCGTATTCGTGGCTGCCGAACATGGTAAGGGGGCGGCGAGCGTCAGAGCATTGATTGATAATGGATATACGGGATACATTATTGACATGAGCTCTGATTTCAGGTTTAAAGATGTATCGAAGTTCGAATCACTCTTTAATGTGAAACACCCTGCTCCTGAACTGATCCCCGAATTTAAATACGGACAACCAGAACTCTTTGCCCCCTACTCTACCCGTTTCATTGCGAATCCTGGTTGTTTTGCGACGGGAATGCTTCTTGCTATCTGGCCGATTAACCAATGCTGTGCGGAAGCCGACGCTTCTATCATCGCACTCACTGGAGCATCCGGTTCAGGAATTCGTCCAAAACCAACGACTCATTTCCCAGAGAGAGATGGGAATGTACGAGCCTACAAGGTGCTTGATCATCAGCATTTAGCTGAGATTTCACAGTTTGTCGGTTCCGGTATTCATCTGGCTATGGTGCCGGTATCTGGACCCTGGACACGCGGCATATGGGGAACAATCCAACTTAAATCTCCCCTACCTGAATCCGAAATTGCAAAATGGTTCAAGGACCTGTATGATCACCATCCGCTCATTCGACTCTGGCCAGGTAAACTTCCAGAACTGCATTATGCCGTCGGTTCTCCGTATTGCGATTTGGGATGGGTCATGCGAGATGAAGATCTCGTGATTGGCTTTGCTTTAGACAACATGCTTCGCGGGGCTGCTTCACAAGCAATCCAGAACATGAATCTGTTGACGGACTTGTCGATCACAACCGGGCTTGTAGCGGAAACTCACTGATGAAAACGCAAACGATCTTGAAGGATGAAGATACATTTCTCATCCCGACCTATAAGAAAATGCCCCTCGCACTCGTGCGTGGCAAAGGATGCTATGTATGGGATGCGGATGGGAATCGTTATCTGGATTTTTACGGAGGCCACTGTGTGACTGCCCTTGGGCATTGCCCTGCCCCGGTGGTGGATGCAATTCAAAAGCAGAGTGAGCGGCTTCTCTTTTATTCGAATGTTGTTTACAACGATACCCGGGCTCATGCTGCTAGGCTACTGGCAGAAATGGCGCCACTCCATCGGATTTTCTTCTGCAACTCCGGTACGGAAGCAATTGAAACGGCGCTCAAGATCGCTAGAAAATCCACCGGCCGAAACGGTATCATCTCTACAAAAAACGGATTTCACGGACGTACTCTTGGAAGCCTGGCAACCACCTGGAATCCATCCTATAGAAATCCTTTCAAGGATGTATTGGCATCCGCGCATTATTTCGCCGAGTTTGGAGATCTGGAATCTGTAGAATCGATCCTTTCTCGGAACGAAGGCATTGCAGCCATACTCCTTGAGCCAATTCAGAGTATTGCTGGAATCGTAGAAGCTTCCAGCGATTACTTCCAAGGGCTCCGCGAGCTGTGCAATCGACATGATGTGTTGCTGATTTTTGACGAAATCCAGACCGGTGTGGGACGCACCGGCACATTTAGTATTAGTGAACAATTTGGAGTAACTCCAGACATGATCACGCTCGCTAAAAGCCTCGGATCTGGGATTCCCGTCGGTGCGTTGTTGTTAAGTGACCGACTCTCTGATGAAGTTCAGTATGGAGATCAGGGATCTACCTTTGGCGGAGGCATGATTGCAATGAGCGCTGTCATCGCAACCTTGGAATCGATCCAAAATGATGGCCTGATGGAGCGAGCGCCGGAAATATTTGATGCCATTGAGACTGCGATCAAACCGTACGTGACTGAAGTGTGCGGACACGGCTGCCTGATCGGCGTAAGGACTGAGCTGAGTACAAGTGATATTCTTCCAGCTCTGCGTAAAAATGGCGTATTAGCCGGTGGAAGTGCAGATCCGAATGTCATGCGCCTCATGCCACCTCTGATCACCAATGCAGAGCATATTTCAGAATTCGCTGATGCGTTCAAAGACGTGATGGTGCGTGCTCATGCCTGATTCAGGACTGCATCACTTATTTGATTGGCATCTCGAAGATAACTTGACATGGGAAGAGCAATTAGCTCGTACCCGCCATCATTATCATCGCCCCCGATCGTTACGCAAACCGGACACTCTCCGCAGTCTTGGACTGCTCTTCTTTAATTCCTCGTTGCGTACACGCACATCTATGGAAGTAGCGGCAGCTCGACTCGGTGCTCATACCTCGGTCATTATCCCGGGATCTGGTGTATGGGGAATGGAATGGAATGATGGTGTTCGTATGGATGGCAAATCAGTAGAGCACATCCGGGAGGCGATTGGCGTACTTTCACGATACTATGACGCGTTGGGCGTGCGCCTATTTGCAACAGGTACTGATTATGCAATTGATCAAAGCGAAGCACGATTCAAAAAAATTCTTGAGACTGCTACTGTACCGGTTATCAACCTCGAATCCGCTTTATATCACCCTTGCCAGGCCCTGGCAGACGCTGCAACGATCAGAGAACACTTCAGTGATGAAGTCAAAGGACGACGCTTTGTTCTTTCGTGGGCATGGCATCCTCGAGCATTAGCACAGGCCGTACCGAATTCTGCCCTTTTAATGGCAACCCGGCTTGGCATGCAGGTCACCATTGCGCGACCAAAAGGGTTTGAGCTTGACCCTGAGATTATGCGACTCGCGGAATCATATACGTCAAAGCATGGCTTCTCATTAACAGAAACAGATGATCAGGACGCTGCCTGCGAGGGAGCAGACATCATTTATGCCAAAGCCTGGGGAAGTCAGTTGCGTTATGATGATCTGGACCAGGAAAAAGTGTTACGCGATCAGTACCAGAGTTGGCAAGTTCGAGAACACCATCTCGGTAATGCCGCCTTTATGCATTGCCTCCCTGTGCGCCGGGGAGTCGTGGTGGAGGATGCTGTTCTCAACAGCTCACAAGCCATCCATCTATTGCAGGCAGAATTTAGACTGCATGCACAAATAGCAATCCTAGAACGAGCCTGGAATCTCATATGAGAGCACCAATCGTGATTAAGATTGGCGGGGCTGTCCTTGATAATTTGACACGATTCTGGGATCAGATCAAGGCCATGGATTCTCCTGTGGTGATTGTACATGGTGGTGGAATCCAGTCAACCAGTTTGGCCAACCGACTTGGTCATGCTCCCAAAATCATTGAAGGGCGCCGGGTCACGGGTCCCTTGGACCTTAAAATTGCTGAGTGGGCGATGAGAGGCGCCGTGAATGTGAAGCTGGTAGCCGAGGCAAATGCCTGTGGACTGAAAGCAGTTGGGCTTAGCGGAGCTGATGGAGCCATGATAAACGTCCGTCGACGCGAACCATGGCTTATTGATGGTGAGAAAGTTGATTTTGGCTGGGTTGGTGAAATCGTCTCCATTGATACCACCCTGATTGAAACGATTTCTGATGCTGGATTCATCTCCATCATCGCTCCACTTGGCATTGACAATTCGGGACAGCGCTACAATGTCAACGCGGATACGGTTGCCTACACACTCGCAGCACGTATCCATGCAAAAGAACTACTTCTGGTAACGGATTCGGGGGGTGTTCTTCGAAACCTGAACGACCCTTCTTCACTACTTCGAACATGTTCCCCCTCCGACGAAACAGCCGGGATCACACAGGGATGGATCAGTGGAGGGATGTCTGTAAAGATTCAAACAGCACGCAGTGCACTCGAAAAAGGAGTTTCCAGTGTGTGGGTTTTAGGAGTAGATGATCTGCTCGAGAAACAGAATGCCACTTCAATTATCATGGAGAAAGAATGAGAGAAAAAAAGGTGCTCAGCCTGCTAGACTCAATGATTCGATTCCCATCATTGAGTGGTCAGGAGGATGAAATTTGTTCTTACATGCAATCCTATGTGGATCAAGCGGGAATTCAAAGCGAGCGTATTGAAAATAGCTTGTTCTTCTGGTTAGGAGATGGGCCAAACAAATTGCTCCTGGCATCTCACCTAGATGTAGTCCCTCCCTCTTCCAGCCATCCCTATCCCCCCTTCGATGCTACGCGCATAAACGGGAAGATCTATGGTAGAGGTGCCTCAGATGCAAAAGCATCCGGGGCTGCCATGACATCGGCACTCCTGGAGTTAGCATCCGAAAATTGGAAGCCGGAAGAGGGTCAGCTCATCGTTGCCTTGACCGAGTGTGAGGAGACTGATTATGAGAATAATGGCCTACAAAAACTCTTGCAGACCAAGCTGCCGCGGCCACAGTCTGCATTAGTCGGTGAGCCGACGAATTTACTCCCCGTAGTTGCTCAGAAAGGATTGCTTGTATTACGGCTTGATGCCAAAGGCCACAGTGCTCATGCAGCTCGGCATGCGCTTGGAGAGAACGCAATCCTCAAGGCTGCAGATGATATCCGGCGTTTATTGAAACTCAAGTTCGATCGGTGTCATCCCATTCTGGGGGACACCAGCATGAATGTGACGACCATCCAAGGGGGAGTTGCCCGAAACGTGATCCCCGATCATTGCACCATTTATCTAGACATTCGAAGCACTCCCGCCTATACACACGATGAAATCGTCGCAACGATTCGCGCTGCCGTGGAATCCGAGGTCACTGTTCACAGCGATCGGATTATCCCCGTATGTACTGCGACAGATGAGCCCATCGTGGAAGCTTGCCTGACTGCAGCCCCTGGGACTCAACCAGAGGGCTCTCCAACTGCAAGCGACTGGATATACTTGCAGGGGATTCCTGCGGTGAAAATTGGCCCCGGCTCTAGTGAACTATCCCATACGGCAAATGAGCATGTGGACCAATCTGAGGTCGTTCAAGCTGTCGACTTCTATAAGACTGCCGTGAAGAAATATTTTAGCTTGAGCAGGTAGAATACTCTTCTCTCACTTCTCCGAGTCGGGCTGTGACAAAATTATGCCAAACACGGGAACACGGAAGATACACTTCTTTATGAGCGGCGAGTAGTAATTGGACGAAGGGCATCATCAGAATCTCCTCGGTCGGGAGATGCAGCAACTGTATGTGGGCACTGAGATTAGCAGCGGTAGATCTACAGCCTCTGGCGCAGAAATATGCGCAAGGGCATGGGTTAATCTGGCTAGACAGTTCATCAAGATCTCTGCGGTTTGACCGTTACTCCTATCTCTGTATTGATCCGGTTGAATCCATCCCGGCAACGGCAAAGATGGATGATCTGCGGAGTGTACTCCATCGTTATACGACTGTCAGATGTATGGAGGACGGTCCTCCATTTCAGGGGGGATTGGTGGGGTTTTTTGATTACGAGTTTACCGAAAATGGTTCCCCAATAGCCATACAGACTCGTAACCAAGGCGGTGCAAACTGCCACTTCAGGTTGTATGATACAATTGTCGCTGTGGATCACCATGCCGACCTTACGTGGATCATCTCGTCTGGCTTTAAAAATGGATCAAACAAGCCGTGCGAGGACATCGCAAAAGCACGCATCAATGCAGTCAGACAGGATATTCGGGACATACCAAAACCTGTTACTCCTACAGTGGATCTTATCTGGCGCAATGAGATCACAAAACAGGACTATTTGAAAGCAGTGCATGATATCCTTGATTTCATTCACGCCGGAGACATTTACCAGGCGAACTTTGCTCAGACTTTCGCGGCAGATTTACCCCGAGATACAGACCCGTTGCATATCTATCTTTCTACCCGAAAGAGTAATCCTGCTCCCTTTTCTGCGTATGGCGTTTTCGGCAAGCGGAGCATTGCATGTACCTCCCCAGAACGCCTGATCACCGTGAATGCGCAGGGACTGGCCGAAGCAAGACCGATCAAAGGAACGATTGCACGGTCAGACTATCCCGATGAAGATCAACAGCTCAGAGAGCGGCTTCTCAAGTCTGAAAAGGACCGCGCTGAAAATATCATGATCGTGGACCTACTTCGCAATGACTTGTCACGAGTCTGTAAGCCTCATTCGGTGAGAGTGCCTGAGCTTTGCGTACTGGAATCCTATGCCGGATTGCATCAACTCACATCTTCTGTTCAAGGCCAGTTAGAGGATGGTAAGGATGCCTTTGATCTTTTGTCTGCTGTGTTTCCTGGAGGATCCATCACAGGAGCACCGAAACGCCGTTCCATGGAGATCATTGATCAGATAGAACAATTTTCCCGTCGTGCCTTTTGCGGATCATTTGGATATTTTGGGTTTGACGGTGCAGCAGATTTTAACATCATGATCCGGACTATTCAATTCCAAGACGACCGTGCATGGCTCGCTGTCGGGGGTGGGATTACTTCTTTGTCCCATCCAAATGAGGAGTATTCTGAGACCTTGCTGAAGGCACAGAAGATACTTGATGGGACTGAAAAAGCAAGCGTTGAATGATCTTGATACTTGACAACCGAGACAGCTTTGTCTATAATATCAGCCGATATTTCAGGGAGCTTGGTGAGGCGACCGATGTGGTTGGATCTGATCATGTAACGCTGGATGATATCGAAGTAATGCAGCCCAAAGCGCTGGTAATTTCGCCAGGTCCCTGCACACCAAATGAAGCCGGGATCAGTTTGAGTGTAACTTCGCATTTTTCTGGGCGAATCCCGATCCTGGGTGTATGCCTCGGCCATCAGGTAATCGCACAGTCCTATGGCGCGGTGGTGACACATGCCCGGTTCCCGAAGTATGGTCGGGCAAGCTCTATGATACACGATGGATGTGGCCTGTTCAAAGGGTTACCCAATCCGTTGACCGCAGGCCTGTACCACTCCCTAATCGTGACACAAGTTGATAAAAGTGATCTGATCATTCAGGCCAAATCACCAGAGGGGGAAATCATGGCCCTGCGACACAAGCAGAACCCTACATTTGGAGTTCAATTTCATCCAGAATCAATATTGAGTAAATCTGGACATGAACTCCTGCATAATTTCGTACAGATTGTAGAGCGGTTTCAATGTTCCTCTTAGAGCAGTTGGGCAGACAACACGCAATTCGTCCTTTTGATCTACGAGATCGGGGACTACTGCTCGCAGATGGGGTATTTGACACATCCTTGATTGTGTGCGGCACCATGGTCCTGCGCTCGGCTCACGTGAACAGGCTTGTGCGTGATGCGACTGCGCTTGAGATTAACATTGATCAGCAAAGGATCAACGATCTACTTGATAACAACCTGACCGAAGATCAGAATGGAGTGTTGCGCATCACGGTTACATCAGGCCCTGCAGAAAGATGGAGTTTGAATACTCAAATGATACCCCCAACAGTTCTACTGAGCCTATCACCGCTGAACAGGAGTGATCAGTTTAAGCCAATCTCACTGCAAACCAGTCTTATTCGCCGAAATCATACCTCACTCACAAGCCGCCATAAAACCCTTGCCTATACGGATAACCTGGCGGCTCTGCGAGCCGCCCGCACTGAAGGCTATGACGATGCACTCTTCTTAAATACCCGCGGAAATGTTTGCTGCGTTACGACCGGGAATCTGTTTCTGAAAATTGGCAACACCTGGATGACTCCACCGGTCTCCGACGGTATCCTGCCAGGGATCATGCGTCAATGGGTTATGAAGACTGCTCCACACATAGGTCTTGGAATTATAGAACAAACGATAACGGAAGACGAGTTGCGGTTCGTGGAAGCTGCATTCATGACGAACAGCGGGCGACTAGCGGTGCCAATTTCAAAAATGGACGGGCGAGAGCTTCGGCCACAGTTACCAGATGGACTGGAAGACACTGCCATGGAGCTGGTCAGGACATCCAGCGAGCATTGAAGTCCGTCCAGATCCGCTTGAGAATTTTGAACGGGTATTGCTCGACCACTTTCATTGCTGCAAGAGCCGAATATTTAGTTCTCAGCGACCTTGTTATCAAGCTCTTCGAACGTAAAGCGAACGCTCATAATGTAAGGGGACTCGTTTTTTGTCCAGTGACCATACGTAGTAGTAACCACGGTCCCGTCGGGAAGTATCTCAACTCCCGGATAGGCAGTATCAGCCCCCTCGTGGTTGTCCATAAGTCGTACACGATACTGTCCTTCCTGACCATGCACGATATCCTCATACGTACCAACCCATCCGACCCAGTCGCCCCATGTGGGTGAAACATGTGTACGGTCACGAAATGAAATAAATAGTCGACCATCCGGGCCGTAGATGGCCTGATGTCTGTCACCGGTGAGAGCGCCTGTGACTTCCATTGGTGTACTCCATGTTGCGCCTTCATCATCCGAGAACGTTACGAAGCTGTTGAACTGACGGCTATTCTCTCTCAGTAACATGGCGATTTGTTGGCCGTCGGGGGACCGAATGACACCTGGTTCGCACAGATCAGCCACGGGATGCGTAACGACAACTTCGGGCTGACTCCAAGTTAGCCCGCCATCGGACGATACGGTCTTGTACACATAAAATTGTCCCCGCTCTTCCTCTCGTCCATTGATAAACCTTCCATCGTCGTGAAAAAATGCCATATAGCGGCCATCTCGCAATCGAATTACATCTCCCATAGCTACGATTCCACCAAAATCTCCAATGGGATCTAATGGGCTCCAAGTGTTTCCTTCGTCCTCGGAAACAGCCATACGGATGGGATACAACCCGGAAAACATGATTAAGCGCTTTGTCCCATCACGATCAATTACCGGATAGAGTGTTGGGACCTCCTGTGAGGTTGACCAGTTGTCCGGCACGGGGAGGCGGTCACTCCAAGTGAGCCCGCTGTCGTGACTTTTCTTCATCACAACTGCACCGCGTCCGTGTCCCTTTGGATATACGGTGATGATTGTATGCTGGTCATCCAGCAGCACAGTGGTTGGATGGCCGAGGTACTGGTTTGACTCTCGATCTACTAATACTTGTCGGTGAGTATCTTCGGCAAGGTCAACGAGCGGGATACTGAATCCCCCGGGCCTGTTTGTACCACTTGGGTGGAAAACGCCCGTGGTGACAAATTCCCGGATGTGGAGTTCACCTTTTGCCAAAGGCGCTACACGGCCAAGCGAGGAAAATGTGAACCCAAACCGCCCGATACCTGCAAAGCTACCCACTGAATGAATCAACTGATCATCAATCAGAAACCGGATTACACCATCTGTTCGGATAGCTTCAAAAGTAAACCATTCTCCGGGTTCAAGATGGGGGCGGGCATCACCAAGAACTACATGATGCCAGCCTGCTAAAGCACCAGACAGGTATAGCTGTTGATTGGGGCCATCAAACCCGAGATAACTCTCTCCCAACTGGAATGCTGCGCCCGTAGCGTTTAGCTCGGGAAGGCTGAGCTGTGCTGTTATCTGGAAATCCCCCGTCGCAAGGTCACGATCGGCGAACAGCCCTGCTTCATCTGACGTGCCTGATACAATTGCGATGTACCCATTCTGCTCAACCCATGTACCCAGACTGCCCATTTTCACGACACCGTTCTGGGTGACGGTAATAGTTTCTTGTGCCAGGGCCGCGAATGTCAATAGTAATGTGCCCAAGAGAATACACACGAGTTGATTGATTAATATGAGGCGTCGCATAGGTAATGAGAAGGGTGCTTTAAAAGTGGGACAATTTTCAGTCGGCATGTTTTCGAGCCCATTCAAAAAATCCGATTTCTTCCAGTGCTTTGCGCATTTCTGAAATTTGGGCCGGTGTAGCGGTGGAATGGGGCAATCTGTGGGGGCCACAATCTTGGCCGATCAGACCCATAACAGCTTTGAATCCTGCACGTCCACAGGTTTTCAGAATTACTTTTATCATCGTAGATGCCCTCGCCTGATGGCGCCGGGCCTCTTCTATCCGTCCCTGTTCGCAGCAGGTAATAAGACGGTTATAGAGTGGTGTAGCAAAATTATATGTCGTACCCACTGCTCCGCGCATGCCTGTCATCCATGCACCGAGAAGCATCTCATCGACGCCACATACAAAGTCATACCTTTCGGCATAAGGACACGCTGAGACTTCGTGCAGACGTGTATCTGAAAATTTTACACCAACGAGCGAATCCAATCGCGACACTGACAAACTCAGGAAATCATTCAGATCCAGCTCTACCCCCGTCTTTCCGGAGATATGGTAGTAGTAGAATGGGAGATCCGGTGCACCTGCAGCAATCACAGCCAGACAGTCCACCAGTGATCTTGTCGATTCAGGCTTGAAATAATAAGGGGGCGTGGCCGAAATAGCACTGGCTCCAATCTGTTGGGCATGCCTGGCGAGGGTTTGTGCTTCCTGTAGACTGTTATGTCCGACATGGACCACCACAGGTACACGGCCGGCAACAGCCTGCATAAATTTTACTGCAGTATGCTGCCGCTCGCGGAGTGTCAGTGAGACCCCTTCCCCCGTACTACCCAATACATATAATGCAGAGACACCATCTCTTAGTAGATGTTCGACTAAGTCTGGGATACGGTCAAGATCCACTAGAGCATCATCTTTCATGGGTGTGAACGCTGCCGCGGTAAGACCTCTCAGCCGGATTGATTTATCGATTGGCGCCTGCATCATTCCGATTCTTGTTTCGGCAACCCGCTTTCCAAAGTATAGATTGTTAACCCGCTAAGCTGTATGTGACGGCTGGGAAGAATGTTACTCATGATGTATCCTACGACAAAGCAGGTCAATATGCCAATACTTGCATAAAGGAAGAAATGAATGGCTGTGAAAGCACTTACTAAGTAGAGTACGATTGCACTGGTACAGGCGCCAATCAGTGCCCCAGTACCATGTGCACGGCGCGTAAAAATACCCAGAGCAAAGAGACCTGCCAGGCTGCTCCCCAATAATCCCAATAATTCAAGGAAAAAGTCGAACAATGAAGCAATTTCGATTGTAGCCATTAGTAAACCAATGGTGGTAGCTAGAAAGCCTAATCCAACAGTCAGCCATTTGGCCAATCGCAGACGGATTGACGCAGTGGAACGCGGCTTAAATCTTTTGTAAAAGTCGCATACCAGTGCGGCAACGGCGCTATTGAGACTACTGTCAAGGCTGGACATGGCTGCGGCAAAAATCCCGGCAATCAGGAGGCCTGATATACCTTGGGGTAACTGCTGTATGATAAACAGCGGGAAGATTGCATCGGTTGATAGCGAAGGCTCCAGAGCGCTTGCGTGCTGTTGGTAGAACACAAACAAGGCTGTCCCCAAGCAGAAAAAAAGCAAGCTACCGGGGATAGTGAGTACTGCATTAGTCCAGACAGATCGTGCAGCAAGTTTTTCATTTGCCGTGGTTAGGTAGCGTTGAACTACCGTTTGATCCGCTGTATAGGGGATCAAGTTGCTGAAAATTGAACCTCCCAGCACCACCCAGACTGCCGTAGTCGTCGCATCCCACGACCAGGTCAGAATATGAAATTTGTTCTGAGCGGTGGCAACTTCTATCAATCCAGGAGCCCCACCCTCAATGTTCGAGACCAAGACAATGAGGCTCAAAAAAGCGCCGCCTAAGAGTACAATTACCTGCATTACATCTGACCAAATAACGGCTTCCATGCCTCCCAATGCTGTATAGAAGGTGCTCAGTAGTCCCATTAGTAATATGGCCAAGTAAAGATTGAAGCCTGTAACTGCGGATAAGGCTATTGCAGGGAGAAAGATCACTACTCCCATACGTCCGAGCTGGAGGAGAACGAATGCAAGGCTACCGAAAAGTCGAACTGCTACATTAAAACGTCGCTCTAAAAATTCATAGGCCGTCGTTATCTGGAGTCGGCGGAAGAAGGGTAGATAAAGATAGACTACTATCGGGGCAACCAGCAGGATGGCAATCTGCCCAAGAAAGTACACCCAATCCGTAGCGTAAGCCTTGGCGGGGATGGCCATGAAGGTGATGGCACTCAGCTGTGTTCCGAAGATGCTGATTCCTGCTGCCCACCACGGGATACGTCTACGAGCTAGAAAGTAATCAGTATCACTTTTTCCACGGTTCCAGAAGTACAGACCCATTCCTGCAAGGACCAGGAAATAGACAACCACGACAACGTAATTTATTGTGCCGAACGGGGCGACTGTATTTCTGGGTGTGACCTTCCAAACCGCGGCAGTTCGTACTCCCGGGCGTGTTTCACCACTTGAGATGAAAATATTATCGCCTTGTTGCACTGTTGGGACAGTGACCTGCCCCATGGGCAAAGTTCCCAGCTGCGCCCAGGTGTCCGTGATGACGTGATAGGCCAGCACGTTACGGCTGAATCCAGGGTGTTGGTTGCCGAGCTCTTGAACGCGATCTACATCTACTCCAGTATTACCTCCCAATACTAGAAGGTGTGAGGGGCCCAAAGTGATTGCAGGAGAAGGGGCCGCAGCTGTAGGATACGGTAGATCGTGCAGTTGCTCCCATCCATGTTGAGGGTCATACCGATAGGCATCGGTGAGAAACTCGTAAGCCACTGAGTCAGACAAATTTGGCTTCAACGCGGTACCACTGAAGAGATAGAATTCCCCGTCTAAGGCACCCGACACAGCACTATGTCGAGATGGACCAGGCAAAGATTCGAGTATTTGCCATTGCGCATCAGGATCAGCAAGATCCAATGCCCAGAAATCCTTGCTCGCGACGGTATCGTTGGGGGTCTCCAGTCCTCCGGCTATGTAAAGGATATTTCCAGCTACGGCCCCGCTAGCAAATGCTCTGGGTTGTGGAAGTGCTGGCAACAATCGCTGGGAGATGCTCTCGCCGTCCCAGCGCAGCGCAACCACCTCCACAAAATGCTCCAGGGCATTTCCCCCGCCTGCACAGATTACTTCATCTTCCCATTGGGCTGCTACTGCATAGCCCGTCGGCCTGGTAAGTGTGAATCCGCTTTTCCACTCACTGAAGGAGGAGGTCAGAACGTAGAGGCTGTCAGTCCAGATCTTCTCCCCACCCTGCAGATACGGGTCCCGAAAATGTGCACCTCCGGCCACGACCAGTGCTCCATTTGAGATTCCTGCGCATGGACCACCTACTCCAATTGGATCCGGGAGATCAGGCAACCGATACCAATCAAACAATTCTCCGGTTCGCACGTCCTGGCCTTGCAGCGCAGCAACTTGAAATAGTAGGATAAATAGGAGAAGGACTCGCTTGGCCAGTTTTATCATGGATACATCGCCCAGAAAGAATATTTAATCTCAGGGGTGAAGGTAACCTCCTGCTACATCAGTTGGGCGGCACCATATAATCAGGGATTAGAAACAGACTGGGGGAACAATGGACATGAAGCAAGAGGAGGAACACAAGAGCGCTCCTGGTTCTAATGACAATGGACCATTTCCTGACCCTTCAATATCCTACCGTACGATAGTCATGGCTTTTGATCGCTCAACCAATTCTCCATCCATGTCTACTCTTAGTGTGTAATAATAGACTCCCGACATTAAGCCCCCTGTACTGATTTCCAAACTATGCCCATGGCCTGCGCCAAACTCACCATAGGGCACACTCTTGACAATTCTACCTAATACATCAGTTACGATAACTGAAATTTGTGCTGGCACTGGCAAATCAAATTCTATCCTTGTTGTCTCCGAAAACGGATTCGGATAATTCCCCCATAGGGTCAATGACATGGGCTGCTCTAATTCTTCAATATTCACTCCCAGATTGTCTGCAATCGTGATCACTACCTCCTGCGTGATTCCGTCGTAACCGCCCCCAGATCCAGTAATTGTGAGCGTCACTTTATCATTTACATTATCTTCATCTCCAACTGTGCTCAGCGTAACTGTCTGAGCAGTGGACCAGTCGTCAACCCCAAAGGTCAAAATAGTCGGAGAAGGTATCAGGTCCGTGTTTTCATGTCCACTCAATGTCATCGTTACCTCATTGGATGGCTTAGCCTTCAGCGCAACCTCGAATGCTATCGAGTCTCCCTCCACAACCGATAACCGTGTTGGTGCCGAAATCGCTGCTACATCAATCCAGCGGTCATTCCTGAGTTGGAGCGTACGCTTTGCATTTTCTACAAGTTCATTTTGATTCTCACCATAGACCATAGCAAAATCCACTACAACTTCTGAATTTACATCAACTGAGTAAGGGCCAGAACCTATTAACTGTGCATCTCCAGCTCCACTTCCCGTTCGTGATGGGCTGATGATCCCTCCCGTCAGTCCCTCCCAGACATCTTCCGGTTGATTCAAGTCCCCAATCTCATTGGAGTCATAAGTTCTGTAATGTATTCGGGCATTTTCGGATAGTACAGCGAATCCCACATAGCCACTCCTTGAATTGTGTTCCTGATCTAGATTCACATTAGGGAAAAATCTTTCAATATTCCCATCTTGATATCTGGCCATACTATATTCACCAGTACCAAATGAATCAAAATACAGTCCAATGAGCAAATCCTTGATTGCCGTACTGGTCTGGTTACGTATTGTATATCGAAAAAGCACTCCATCTTCGAATTGACTCTGCGTATTCACAAGTGATTCCTGAATAATTTCTAGGCCTGGGGGAAGCTTGTTTGTCTTGTTCGTCATCGTCACACGGCTTACTTGCTCCCCGCTCCCATCCTCCAGAAATTGCATTGAACTAACAGGCACAAAATCTTGGCTCTGAGGGCATCTCATAAACTGACACTCAGGTACGTTGAACACAGAACCTGCAACCGTTCTGGGAGCTATCCCAACCAGTAATCCTGCCTCATCCATCAACCCATCTCCTTTCAAGTCCATTTGCCCCAGTGTTTCTTCGCAATGCCAGTGCGCCCAAACTTCCCCCGTATCCGTATGGCCAATATTCCCCTCCGAGGTCATGGTATAGCTGAACGTGGCCGTTTCATGCAATGCCAATTCTACAGGATTAACGTATAACTCAATCGCATCTGATCCACTCACAACCCCTCCATCTGATATACGGATACGGGGCTCAATAAACAAAAATGACCGGTAGGGGAAATTTGGCGTTGCCATGACGGAGAAATCTATGGATGTTTTCGCGCCACTCGGCAGCGATCCAACACTGAACGTATTTCCACTCGGAAAGACGATACCAGGAGATTTGGCAACAAACTCTACCGTAACGTTCTCTGCATCGGCCAAGAACGACTCAAATGTTGCAGTTATGTTTATCTGTTCTGATGGGCGAAAGCAATAACCTTTCTCACGGTCAGTCACTTCCCACTCCACCATTCGGATGGACACTTTATCTGTCTCCGTTACGGCGCGATAGGCATTCACATACCCCCGTCCCAGTAGTCCTTCATATGAAGGGGGATGCTCCTGATATATTTTCTCATCCGCAGTTACTCGAATCTGCTCACGTATTTGCACCGGTGAAAACTCAGGAAACTGTGTCTTCACCAGTGCTGCGATTCCAGATACCAGAGGAGCCGCAAACGATGTGCCCCACCAAAACCGATACTGATTATTCAAATCCGTGGTCATAACTCGAACCCCAGCCGCGCAAACATCAACACCATATCCATAATTCCACGCATTCTGATAGGACTGGCCTTCTGTACCACAAACACTTAGAGTTTCCTGATACGATGCGGGATAGCTCCGAGGATTATACCCGCCCATTTCAAAGTCATTGTTCGATGCCGAAGCGATCACAAGACTCCCGAGGTCGAGAGCTGCCCGCATAGTAAGAGCATCAGTTCTAAGGGGACCATAATTGAGTCGGCCATAGCTGGCATTGATAATATGTGCCCCGTTAATCGCAGCGTACAAAACCCCTTCCCAAGTGTAGCAAAACCGACGGCTATTCGGTCCACACGCCACGTCAATGGGCATAAATTTTGTATTCCAACTGGTTCCAGCCAAGCCTATACCATTGTCTGCTACAGCAACTGCTGCACCTGCAACAGCAGTCCCGTGGTTATTGCCCTCCAGAGGTCTGGAATTATTCGTATCATCTGAAAAACTCCATCCGTGCAGATCATCTATAAATCCATTTCTATCGTCATCTATTCCGTTATTTGCAATTTCTCCGGGGTTCTCCCACAAATTTGCCCGCAGGTCATGATGCTCCCAATCTGTACCGGAGTCCACGATTGCAATCACGACATCCGAATCTTCTCCCTTCACGACCTCCCATGCCTTTGTCATTTCCATCATTTGCATATATCCTTCGTTCGAAAACAAAGGATCATTCGGCATAGGTGGGGATTGCTTTCTCACTCCCCCGATTGGAACTGGAAATGCAGACACGGAATGGCGATACTGTGGCTCAGCGTACACAACTCCCGGGTTGGCCTCAATTATCCTAGCAGCGTGGTTCGGAGATATCTCCGCATCGTACCGAACACGGTACACTCGTTCTAATTCTTGAACACTCGCCAGTTGTGCTCGCTTGCCCCTCAACGTATTCAGAAACGGAAATGCCCGCTCCACTGATTGTACTTGTAGTACCGGTGGATAGGCAGCTTTTCCCAGATATGCGCCCTGTTGGTACTGAACGATAACTATCCCCAGTTTAATATTCTGCTCTGCCTGACGCGACTGAGATAGACTCGGTGCCACAAAACACACTACGAACAGTAGACATGTGGCAAGCCACTTCCACATTGGCTCACTCACAGTCCAGATCGACGAGATTGATTGTCCTTGGGCGGCTCGGGACAAGACGGTTGTTATCAGAATCGGTGTTCGCCTGATATCTGTGTTCATATGTGGCTTTGAGATATAGGCTGCAACAATAACAGTTCTGCAAGAGGCTCACACAATGAACAGAAATGACCGCAATCAGAATGCACTGACGGCTTCCGCCTCCTCTGTCTGTACAACAGGTTTGGTGCGCAAAAGATAATAGCGCACGCCATCAGTTAGCGCCTGCCAACTGGCATCCAGAATATTTGGGGAGACCCCCACTGTATGCCAGATATCCTCGCCGTTTGTATCGTGATGTTCGATCAGGACACGCACAGAAGCTGCCGTTGCTTCCTCTGGAGTAAGAACACGTACTTTATAGTCAGCGAGGCGTAAGGCTTCCAAGCGAGGATAGAAGCGACAAAGTGCTCGATTCAATGCCTTGGACAAAGCATCTACAGGTCCAACTCCCTCACTAACCGCAAGCTCACGATGATCTCCTACAAAAACAGCAACAGTAGCCTCAGACCACTCCGATCCTTGATCATCCTGTTCACTGTATACCCGTAGCCGATCCAGTCTGAACATCTCTGTATCTTCCCCCTGTATCGTTCGAAGCAATAGTTCAAAAGATGCCTCAGCACCCTGAAACTCATAGCCAAGGTGCTCTAACTCCTTAATGCGCTGGACCGCTCGCCGTGCCTGATCATTATCGTCGAGTGTAATCCCTAGCTCCTGCGCCTTGTAACGCACATTGGACTGCCCGGACAAGTCCGAAACCAATACCCGCCTTTTATTCCCCACCGCCTCAGGGACCATATGCTCATACGCAGACGGTTCTTTCATGACCGCCGATACGTGAATTCCACCTTTGTGCGCAAAAGCACTTCGACCAACAAATGGAGCACGGTCAATTGGCAACATATTACAGATTTCATACACGAACTGACTCAAATCTGCAAGTGTAGCCAACTGCTCTTCAGAGACACACCGATACCCCATTTTATGCTGAAGACAGGCAATCACTGTACATAAATCAGCATTCCCCGTACGTTCACCGATCCCATTGATTGTGCCTTGCACATGACGCGCTCCCGCTTCGACCGCAGCAATACTATTCGCGGTTGCAACACCACTGTCATTGTGCGCGTGAATACCAATGACATGCTGATTCATCACGGAACTTACATGCTCTGTGATTCGTCCGACATCTGCTGGCATACTCCCACCATTCGTATCACACAATACCAGCACGTCCGCACCTGACTCTGCAGCGGCACGTAGAGTGGCTAATGCGTATTCGGCATTGTCCTTGTACCCATCAAAAAAATGCTCTGCGTCATATATGACACGGCGACCGTTCTGAGCCAGCCATTTGACTGACTCCGCAATCATATCCAGATTTTCTTCCTTCGTTACCTTGAGGGCCTTCTCTACGTGCAGGATCCAGCTTTTACCAAATATTGAAACGGTATTCGTTTCGGCTTTGATGAGTGCAAGTAAATTGGGATCTTCACCTGGGAGGTTCTGTACGCGACGGGTAGACCCGAAAGCACAAATATCTGCCTGTTGCCAGCCTTCCTCAATCGCAAGTTCAAAAAACTCCTGATCTTTCGGATTCGATCCGGGCCATCCCCCCTCAATCACATTAATTCCAAACGCGTCAAGCCTGTGTGCAATACGAATCTTATCATTTACCGAAAGCGTCACATGCTCGCCTTGGGTACCGTCGCGAAGTGTGGTGTCAAATAATTCAATCCGTTCCATTAGGCAGTGGTAATCAGGCCATTCTTCCTTGCATATTCGAAGACGTTGCCCGCGTTAAGAATATCGGCCACATCTCCCAACGGTTTTAGTAGATACTCTTTCCCAGTCGTATGATTGGTTAGCTGCCCAATAGTTGTATCAAGTTCTAGTCTATCTCCGGTGCGGATTTCATGATTGATCTTCTCGTGAGACTCAAAAGGAATCACAAACCCTCCGTCAATCGTATTTCGATAAAAGATTCGCGCGTAGCTCTGGGCTACAACCACCTCGGCACCCGCCTCCGTCAATGCAAATGGTGCATGCTCCCGCGATGATCCACATCCAAAATTGACACCACCAATAACGAAGGTAAACTTGCTGATGTATTTGTCTGGATCTGTGAACGGAATATGACCTTGAGGGAGTCCTTGATCTTCTGCAGGGACACCGCTCATGGCAAAACGACCATACATACGTCGCTCGTCCGGTTTCTTAAGACTGTAAACCAAATGCTCCGCAGGTATGATTTGATCTGTATCAATCGCATCACCAACGACGTAAGCCAAACCACGAATAATTGATTCCATAACTACACTAAAACTTCTCTGGGATCTGTAATAACACCACTGAGTGCACTCGCGGCTACCGTCAGCGGCGATGCCAAATATACTGAAGCCTGCTTCGAACCCATACGACCGGGGAAATTACGATTCGTTGTAGAAATCACAACCTCATCTCCCTGCATCCGACCAAACGTATCTGGCGGTCCTCCCAAACAGGCGGCACAACTCGCCTGCCCCATCTTGCATCCTGCATTGGCAAATACATCCCAAAGCGTGGTTCCATCAAGCGTTTGCGTTCGAAGTGACTCGCTAATCTCCGTCGTAGCAGGCACGATATACGTATCGATCACGACCTCTTGTCCCTTGATGATCTGAGCAGCCGCCTGAAAATCTTCCAATTTTCCACCCGTACAACTTCCAACGTACGCCCGGTCCAAGCGGGTGCCGGCAACCTCCATAACACTCGCACGATTATCTGGTCGATGAGGTTTTGCCACGACAGGTTCCAGGGTTGATACATCGTAGCGGTATTCTGAATGAAAACGTGCGTTCTCATCACTGTAGATGCATTCAAACTCGTGATCAGTCCGTGCGCGTACATATTCAATTGTGGTTTCGTCTGGTGCAATAATCCCGTTCTTCCCCCCTGCCTCAATGGCCATATTTGTCAGTGTCATGCGTTCCTGCATGGAGAGAGAATAGACGGATTCTCCATCAAATTCCATTGCACGATACGTAGCTCCATCGCAACCGATTTCTCCAATCACGGCCAAGATCAAATCTTTTGCCATCAGATAGGGAGGCAAGGCTCCCTCGAAAATAAAGCGCATGGTCTCAGGTACGCGAAGCCAGATCTTTCCAGTTCCCATGATGAGAGCTGCATCCGTATTCCCAACTCCAGTTGAGAACATACCGAAAGCTCCAGATGTGCAGGTATGGCTGTCTGTACCAATCAGCAATGAGCCAGGTCGGTTAAACCCCTCTTCAGCAAGAGCCATATGACATACTCCCTTATACCGGGGGGAACCTACATCATAATAATGTGGCAAGTCATGCTCCTGGGCAAACTCCCTGAGTAGACGTACATTCCGATTGGCATGATGATTCTGCGTGAAGATGTAATGATCTGGGAGGATCACCAGTTTTTCTGGATCCCATACCTTGGCATCCTCACCAAACTCACGTTTGAAAATGTCAATGGTTGGGGGACCACACACATCATGGGTCATCAGAATATCTACGTCCACCCAAACACTTTCACCAGGCGAGATTCTTTCACGACCACAATGGCGGGCAATAACCTTTTCTGTAATTGTCATTAATCTTGTCCTCCGTCACTACCAAATGATTGCATAATTCCATCAGAAACAAACTCTTCTCCGCTGCTGGCCCTGAATGCCTCTAACTGATTTAATGCCTGAACATATGCATTTGCAGAGGCTTGGAGGACATCCGTATGGCGGGCAATACCTCGGAAAAGAGTCCCATTCTCGCTGATCAGAACCGTAACTTCTCCCATTGCGTCTTTTCCCTCGCCAACTGATCGAATCCCATAGGATACCAAACCGTGGTGGCTTCCGGCTGCCATATCAATCGCTTTATAGATCGCCGCTACCGGGCCATCTCCTTCGGCCACCTTTCGACAGGATGTATCTGATGAGTTATGATAGAGAAGTACTTCAGCACGTGGCATCCTGCCAGTCCCACAGTTCACAGATAGATGATCCAGGCGATAATGGACCACGGCTCCGTCTCCTTTCTTTCCCTGTGCCAGTAACACCAGGTCCTCGTCAAAGATTTCTTTTTTTCTATCCGCAAGCGTAACGAACTCCTGATAAACATCCTCTTTTCTATCGGAGCCTACAAAGATGCCCAGCTTTTCCAGTCGGCTGAATAATCCGTGTCGGCCCGAATGTCGTCCGAGGCGAATCGCTTCTGTTTCCTGCCCTACATCCTCTGCCCGCATGATTTCATAGGTCTCCCGACTTTTGAGTACCCCATGTTGATGAATCCCGGCTTCATGGCTGAATGCATTCGCACCGACAACCGCCTTATTCGGAGGCACAGCGAAGCCGGTGGCAATGGACACCATTTTACTCGTTGCTGCGAGGAGACGCGTATTAATGCCTGTCTGCGTACCAAAAAGCTGGCTACGTACATGCAGAGCCATCACGACTTCTTCCAAGGACGCGTTTCCCGCCCGCTCACCAATGCCATTCACGGTACATTCGACCTGACGAGCTCCGGCCAATACTCCCGCGAGAGAATTCGCGACCGCTAGTCCCAAGTCATCATGGCAGTGGACAGACAAAGTCACTTTATCTATGTCAGTGCACTGTTCTTTTACGGTCTTGAAGAGATCTGCATATTCTTTAGGAACGCAATAGCCTGTTGTATCTGGAATATTGATCGTGGTCGCTCCTGCCTTGATCGCGACATTGATGACTTCGACTAAGTAGCCAACACTGGTACGGCCTGCATCCTCTGCACTGAATTCTACATCATCGGTGATGGAGCGAGCTTGACGCACCGCCCGATCTACCATTTCCAGTATGGAGTCGCGTTTTGCCTCAAGGGTCCGTCCATACCGGTCCGCCCCGAATTTAGCCGCCAGATGAATATCACTGGTACCTATGAATGTATGGATCCGTGTATTATTCCCGGTCAACAGTGCTTCGCCTGCAGCATCGATATCCCCTTCAATCGTTCGTGCCAAGGCTGCAACAACGGGCCCGTCAACTTCCTGGGCAATCCGCTGGACCGCTTCAAACTGGGCAGGTGACGAAATGGGAAACCCGGCTTCAATGATATCCACATTCAATTTGGCAAGCTGGTGTGCAATACGAATCTTTTCTGCGATATTCATGGAGGCACCAGGTGCCTGCTCACCGTCACGCAGCGTTGTCTCGAATATTAATACTTTATCGCCAGACATCCGAAGATCACTCTTGTGGTCTCAATTATACAGTAGTTGTAGAAATTGTGAATGCATGCTCAAGTACGGCATTGCTAAACTCTACGGTTGAAGCCGTTCCGCCCAGATCATAGGTAAGGATTCCGTCTTCCAGAGCTTTTACAACCCCATGCTGTATACGTGCACCGGCCTCCGTCTCTCCCAACATCTGCAACAGCATTACGGCACTGAGGAGCGCGCCAGCAGGATTTGCATACCCCTTCCCTACTATGTCGGGTGCGCTCCCATGGACCGGCTCAAATAAGCCAACCTTGCCTCCTATACTTGCCGAAGGTAGAATACCGAGTGATCCAGGTAGTGTGCCAGCCAAATCACTCAGGATATCTCCGAATAAGTTACCGGTCACGATCACATCAAACTGGGAAGGCCTGAGGATCAACTGGATTGCGGCATTATCTATGTATAGATGCTCCAGCTCTACATCTGAAAATTCGGCGTTATGAATCTCGGTAACGACACTCCGCCAAAGTTGTGAAACTTCAAGGACATTTGCTTTATCCACAGAAGTGAGGCGCCCTCTGCGTTTCCTTGCAAGGTCGAATGCAGTCCGAACAATTCGCTCAATTTCGTCCCGGGAATAGACCATAGCGTTGGAGGCCTTCTCTTCCGTGCTGCTGCGTGGGGTGCCAAAGTAAATCCCTCCCGTAAGCTCACGGACGATCAGAAGATCGGTCCCGGCCACACGCTCTGCCCGCAACGGGGAGCTCTCTACCAGGCTCTCAGGCACAATTACTGGTCGCAGGTTGGCGTAGCCGCCTAGAGCTTTTCGTAGAGATAATAGAGCCGCCTCGCATCTTCGTGATCCAGTCTCATGATCCCATTTGGGGCCGCCAATCGCCCCCAGAAATACTGCATCGGCCGCTAGGCAGGCATCACGTGTAGCGTCTGGGAATGGTGTGTCGAACTGGTCCAAAGCTGTACCACCAATTGGCCAACGCTCCAGCTTCACCTCGAAATTAAACTCATCGGCCGCAGCCAATATGGCCCTTTCAGCTTCTCGAGTTACTTCTGGCCCGATCCCATCTCCAGGTAATACCGCAATCTGATATGCAGACATCTATGCAGCTTTCTTCGTTTCTACGCTACTCTCGTTCTTTCTGAGCCAGGCCATCATCTTGCGCAACCGCTGCCCTACTTCCTCTACTGGATGGGCGGCTGTCTTTTCCCGGTAAGACTGAAACGTCGGTTGCCCATCCTCACATTCAGCGATCCATTCCTTGGCAAACTGGCCGGACTGGATTTCTGCAAGGATTCGTTTCATTTCATCTTTTACCTGCGAGCCAATCACCCGAGGACCTCTTGAATAATTACCATACTCAGCCGTATCACTGATCGAGTAATTCATGTAGGAGAGTCCTCCCTCGTAGTAGAGATCTACAATGAGTTTGAGCTCATGAAGAACTTCAAAGTAAGCAAGCTCTTCGGGGTATCCTGCTTCAACCAGTGTCTCAAATCCTGCCTGGATAAGGGATTGTGACCCTCCACATAGCACGGCCTGCTCTCCAAAGAGGTCCGTTTCGGTTTCATCTTTGAAGTTAGTCTCAATCACGCCTGCGCGTGTTCCACCAATTGCATCGGCATAGCTGAGTGCCAGATCCAACGTGCTCCCGGAAGCGTCCTGTGCAACGGCAACAAGGCACGGTATTCCCTTCCCTTCTTCAAACGTACGGCGAACCAGATGTCCGGGCCCCTTGGGCGCTACCATAAAGACATCTACTCCTTCTGGAGCCTGGATTTGGCCGTAGTGGACATTAAATCCATGACCAAACGCTAAAGCTTTTCCTGGTATGATATGCTGAGAAATTTCAGCTTCATATACGCGCTTCTGATCCTGATCCGGTATCAGGATCATCACCACATCCCCCCAGGCGGAGGCATCTGCTATGCTCATGACTGTGAGTCCTTTCGCGCGCGCCTTATTAGCAGATTGTGATCCAGCCCGAAGGCCAACGGCAACGGTTGCACCACTGTCCTGTAAATTCAATGCATGGGCGTGCCCCTGGCTTCCATATCCAATTATCGCAACCTTCCGCCCCATGACGATGGCAGGGTCCGCGTTATAATGTACCCTCATGTGTTGTTTAATTATTTGTTCAAGTTAAGAATCCCGCTGCATAGCAACCCGGCCACTCCGGGCTACCTCAACAATCTTGTGTGAGGCCATCATGTCAATGAAGGCATCAATCTTTTTCGACGGACCCCGAAGTTCAAAAGTCATGGTTTTGGACGTGATGTCCACAACCTTGCCACGAAAGATCTCATTGACAGAAAGAATTTCGGAGCGGGAATCCGGATTATAGCAAACCTTGAGTAGACATAACTCCCGTTCTACATAATCGGTATCCGTCAGGTCAATGACTTCAATCGTATCTACCAGGCGGCTGAGCTGCCTTAGAACCTGCGCAATGATACGACCATTGCCCGTGGTAACGATATTCATCCGGCTTACGCTAGGATCTTCTGTGACCCCGACAGTGACGCTGTCAATGTTGAAGTCCCGGGCTGAAAACATATTTATGACGCGAATGAACGCACCAATTGAGTTCTCTACTTGGACCACAATCGTGTGCGATTGTATCATCTCGCTGTCATCCGGCTGAATTGGCTCTCCTGCGGCCTTTTTTCGGATGATCTGCTGAGGCGTGAGTATCAGTGTGTCTGCCATTTATTCGGGTTTTTTAATCACAGATCAGACAAAGGAATTGGGTGTCATTCGATCTGTGATCATATCTCCGGTTGCTGCTCCGGCCGGAACCATTGGGAAAACCATCTCCTCTTTTGCTACAGAAAATTCCATCAGAACCGGACGGTCCGTGACTTTCCATGCCTCATCAATAATCTCTTTTGCTTCTTCGGGAGTGTTCGCGCGAAGACCAACACAGTGATGGGCTTCCGCAAGTTTCACAAAGTCAGGGTTGGTGTCTGAAAGATCCGTATGGCTGTATCGTTCCATATGGAAGAGTTCCTGCCATTGCCGCACCATACCGAGGAAGCGATTATTGATGACCGCGAGCTTGAGCGGAAGTTTGTGCGCAGCCGCTACACTCATCTCCTGTGCATTCATCACAAATCCGCCATCCCCGCTAATACAGACGACGGGTCGGGAAGACCCAATCTCACGCATTCCAAAAGCAGCTCCCATGGCTGCCGGCATCCCGAATCCCATTGTACCCAATCCGCCACTGGTGATATGGGTGCGGGGATGAAGAAAGCGAAAATACTGAGCGGACCACATTTGATGCTGCCCTACATCCGTAATCAAAACGGCATCGCCTCCAGTTTTATCACGCAACTGCTCAATCACGCCCTGAGCGTGTAACTTCCCATCCTTCTGATACTGCAAAGGACATTCCTGACGCCAGGTATCAATTTGCTCCAGCCACTCTGTGGTATCCTTTGGGTCTACCAAGGGAATGAGGCGCTCCAGCACAGTTTTTACATCACCCAGAATCGCACAATCTGCAAATACATTCTTGGAAATGCACGACTGATCAATTTCAATATGAATTACTTTTGCATGGGGGGCCCAAGAATCAAGCTTCCCAGTTACCCGGTCGTCAAAACGAGCTCCAACTGCGATAATGAGATCGCAGTGCTGTACTGCCTGGTTCGCCCACCAGGTTCCATGCATTCCTAGCATTCGGAGTGCAAGGGGATCCTCTTCTGGGAAGGCCCCCAGTCCATGCAAAGTGGTGGTTACCGGAATACCCGTGTACCTTGCAAGTTCGGTCAAGCTCTCCGAGGCATCACTATTAACTGCGCCGCCACCTACATAAAGCAGTGGTCGTTTTGAATCAGCGATCATGCGTGCAGCCCGCTGCAGCTTTTCGGGACGAACGGCCTCCGGGACAGCATACCCTCGCATATTCACGGTTTCCGGATATTGAAAGGGACCCTCTGCTAACAGAACATCCTTTGGTAAATCAACCAGCACTGGACCTGGGCGCCCGGTTCGGGCAATGTGATAGGCTTCCTTCACGGTTCGGGCCAAATCCTTGATATCGCGGACCAGATAACTGTGTTTGGTAATGGAGCGTGTAATTCCGACTGCATCACACTCCTGGAACGCATCATTGCCAATCAGACCTGTAGGAACCTGTCCGGTAAAGACAACGATCGGCACGGAATCCATGTATGCATCCGCGATTCCCGTAACTGTGTTCGTGGCCCCAGGTCCACTAGTAACCAGAACCGTTCCAACCTTCCCTGTCGCTTTTGCATATCCTTCTGCCGCGTGTGTCCCCCCTTGCTCATGTCGAACCAGGATGTGCTGGAACTCGGGATTGATTCGGTGCATCTCATCATACACCTTGATGACAGCACCACCGGGATGTCCAAAAATAATTTTGACCCCCTCGGCCTCAAGAGAGCGGAGAAGAATCTCAGCACCCGACATCACCTGACTTGTGCTGGTGATCTCTGGCCGGACCTCTGGGAGCGAGTCCCCCGTAGTTACAGGCTGTACCTTTGTATGTTCGTCGTAAGTCATGATTCAAATGAATGGTTACCTACATTGGGCAATGATACCAACTAGTAAGCAGGATGTCCCTTTCATCGTTGACATCCTCACCAGTTGCACAAAATGAGATACTTTGCTTGATATTTGAAACCAGTTCCTAACAGCAAGTTCGGTTTAACTGAACTAGTACGATGTTTATGCCGACTGGTTTAGAGATCAGGCGTGAAATTTGCTCAACCAATGGTCGCCGCATATTTCCAGCCCCTGCTTGATCCAATAAAATTACTCCCCTTCCTGTAGGCGGTAACAGCATTGATCTACTCGGAATCCACAATTGCAACGATGTCCCAACCACACATTTTGTACGCTCATATCTCCAACCGCAGTAACTGAATGGGAGTCAGAAGTAGGATAGAATCCAAGAGCGGTACTGCTGCAATCAGTGGATCATCAAGCGGAATGACCATCTGACGGGACAGGATACCCTGATGGCTATATATCCAAATGGATTGGGGAAAAATGATCCATAACCCCTCCTGCGTAACCGTAATACTATTCGGGTCTGATTCAGCTTTTAAGTTGCGTATATGTCCACCGAAATAATCATAGACCTTGACCAGACCAAGAGCACGATCAGCAACATAGAGTGATGATGCGTCGGTTGTAAGACTGATCGGCTCGACCAGTTGCCCAGCTCCAGAACCAAACTCCCCGATCACACGCTCCAAGCGTCGACTCGCGTCCCATTTTAGAACACGCTGGGATGATGCGTCAATGGCGAATAGTTCTCCCGCGACCCCCGTTGCAACAGCAATTGGCTGCCCCAACGCCGTTGAAAATCCACCCTGTAGATCAAGCCGAGGAGAGTGCCCTAATTCACGGTCTGTGTTTCTTGGAACCCGGATCGTCTCCAAATGCAGAAGTTCTTTGGAGAATCGGAAAAGATTGCCTTTCTCTGCATCTGCAAGAACCCAGATCAGTCCATTCCCCGGATCAACATCTGAAAGCTCCCCAAACACTCCGGCATTCGTACCATCTAGGCGTGCCTTGATTTCTCCGAGATGGTCCAGCTGCAACAGCTCCGAAGCTGAAACCACATAGATCAAGCCTTCCGGATCAATGGCAAGGCTTCGTGCTTCTGGAATCTGCGCGATCACTTCGAATTCGGTTTGAAGCGTATCCTGCGCTCCCCCAACCCGTGCGAGAACCGTTGACAGTATCAACAAACTTGCCAGGACTTCCTTCATTCGCGATGTAATGCACGGTGCCCAATATCACGGCGGAGGTGTTTGCCATCAAACTCTATGAGGTCTGCCGCCTGATAAGCATGGTCTATTGCCTCCGGGAGTGTAGCACTGATTGCCGTTACTCCTAGTACACGGCCACCGGCCGTCAAGATATTTCTCCCATCCGACTTTGTGCCTGCATGAAATACGAGTGTCCCTGAAACTTCGCCAGCGGCCTTGAGGCCGCTAATCACGCATCCTTTGTCATAAGACCCTGGATATCCCCCACTGGCCAAGACCACACATGCTGCAGCTAATGATTGTTTTTCCAGTCGCAGGTTACCGATCCCTCCTGTTGCAGCGCGCAATAGAATTTCAACCGGATCGCCCCCCATGAGGGGCAGTACCACTTGCGCCTCAGGATCACCAAATCTGCAGTTAAATTCAACGACCTTCGGGCCTTCGTCCGTAATCATCAGACCGGCATACAGGCACCCTTTGTACAGTCGCCCCTCCCGTGCCATTCCTTCGAGTACTGGCTCAATGATACGTGAGCAAGTAGTCTCAATCAGACTCTGCGTCATGACCGGAGCTGGAGCATACGCACCCATTCCTCCAGTATTTGGTCCCTGGTCATCGTCAAATACACGCTTATGATCCTGTGCAGAATCCAGAAGGAGATAGTCATCTCCATCTGTGAGAACAAACAAACTCGCTTCCTCGCCCTCCATCCACTCCTCGATCACAATTTCTTTGCCGGCATCTCCGAGACTCCCCTGGATCATC
The DNA here is from genome assembly GCA_009838195.1 of Rhodothermaceae bacterium. Taxonomy (NCBI): domain Bacteria; kingdom Pseudomonadati; phylum Rhodothermota; class Rhodothermia; order Rhodothermales; family Rhodothermaceae; species Rhodothermaceae bacterium. The sequence continues at coordinate 51,720 of VXSC01000032.1, forward strand.
AATTCGTGCAGTGCCCGTTCTGAATCTGCAATGTCCTCGCACATGATGGCACCCTTACCTGCAGCGAGCCCTGAGGCTTTGATCACACACCTCCCCAGTGTTTGAGCATAACTTTTGGCCTCATCAATTTGATTTGAATGAAAATACCGCCATTGCGCTGTTGGAACAAGGTGCCGTTGCATGAACGATTTGGCAAATGCCTTGCTACTTTCAATCTCAGCCGCGGCAGCCGATGGGCCAAAGCATGGTATTCCCACATTTTCCAAGGCATCTGCAAGCCCCTCAGCAAGGGGCACTTCCGGCCCTATAATTACCAAATCGATTTTCTCGTCCCTAGCAAACGATACCAACGCTGTGAGGTCCGTTGCCTGAACAGGGATATTCTTCCCGAACTGCGCCGTCCCGGGGTTCCCCGGTGCAATAAATAGAACATCTGCACCGCGCACAGCCCATGCCAGCGCGTGCTCACGCCCACCACTTCCAACAATGAGAATTCGCATGGTAAAGCTATGGTTTAATCAGACTGCTCCTTCAACTCGGCCAGAAGCAACAATGCCTGCATTGGTGTGATTTTATCTGGATCAATTTCCTTAAGCCGATCTCGCAGTGGATCTGGTTCCGGTTCATCAAAGAGGGGCATCTGAGTGGATTCAATCTCAGGAGAGATCTCTCGGCTCACCGTTTCCTGCGACTCCAGCTCCTGCAGAATTATTTTCGCTCGCTGTAACAGTTTCGAGGGCAAGCCCGCCATGTGGGCTACCTCAATTCCATATGAGTGATCTGCGGCACCACGAACCAGTTTACGAAGAAAAACAATCTTGCCTTTATGCTCCTGTACGTGAATGCGATGATTCTCTACTCGCTCAAGCTGCTCTTCCAATGCATTCAGTTCATGGTAATGTGTCGCGAAGAGGGTTCGTGCCGCAATCGAATCATTCTGATGTAGGTATTCTACCAGAGCCCATGCAATCGAGAGCCCATCGAACGTGCTGGTACCCCGACCTACTTCATCTAAAAGGATGAGAGAGCTTTGGGTGGCGTTATTGAGAATGTTGGCAGTCTCATTCATTTCCACCAGGAAAGTGCTCTCACCTGCAGCCAGATTATCCGATGCACCAACCCGGGTAAAGATGCGATCAACCACACCAATTTGTGCTTTTTTCGCTGGCACAAAACTTCCTGTCTGTGCCATCAAAACAATCAAACCCACTTGGCGCAAGACGACACTCTTACCCGCCATATTGGGGCCTGTGATAATCAGTATCTGATTCTTGTCTGGATCGATGTTCACCGAGTTGGGGACGAATGTTTCGGCGATAGATTGCTCCACAATAGGATGTCTCCCGTCAAGAATTCGAAGGCATCGGGAGTTATTCAACTCCGGCCTCACATATCTTTCACGCACCGCTACCTCCGCAAATGCCACCAGACAATCCAATACAGCAATCGCTGTCCCCAAGTCCTGAAGTTCCTGAGACTTTATGGATAAATTAGCTCGCAAGGAGTGTAGCAGTTCATTCTCAAGCACTGCGATCTTTTCTTTTGCACCAAGAACACGTTCTTCGTACTCCTTCAACTCACTCGTGATATACCGCTCTGCATTGACCAGCGTTTGCTTACGAACGTAGTCCCCAGGGACCTTATCTCGATGAGTATTTGTAATCTCAAGATAGTATCCGAATACTTTGTTATAACCTACTTTGAGGGATGGGATACCGGTTCGTTCGATTTCACGCTTTTGTAATGTCTCAATGAACTTTTTCCCTGAACTGGAAATTTCTTGAAGTTCATCCAGATCGCGGCTATAACCTGAGCGAAAAATCTGCCCCGAGGATTCATCCAGAGCCTGATGGATCATTGACTCGACCTCGCTGCATGGGTTCAGGGCCTGGGCTAGTTTTCCCAAAACCGGACATTCCGATGCATTCAGTTGCAAAATTATATCTGGCACCTGGTGCAGGGCAAGCCCCAGACTTAGAAGCTCCCGTGGAATGGCACGCTGTGTACAGATTCTGGCAACTACCCGCTCAATATCACAAACCTGCTTTAGGTGATCTTGCAAGCTACTTCGGATATCCGAATTTCCAACTAGTGTCTCCACAGCATCAAGCCGCCGATTGATCCGCTGAACATCACGCAGTGGCTGAAAAAGCCATCGCCGTAATGTCCGCGCCCCCATGGCAGTAAAAGTATGATCCAGAAGCTTGACCAAGGTCATCGCCTTGGAATCCCCATGAAGAGGTGTAAGCAGTTCAAGATTCCTACGTGTTTGCGGATCAAGGAGCATCGTGCCTTGATCCGTTTGCAGGCGAATCTTTTTGATGTGTTCTGGCTTCCCTTTTTGGGTTTCAATCAAATAGTGGAGGACTGCCCCTGCTGCAACAATTCCCTCTCGTAGCTCAGAAACGCCAAACCCCTTCAGGGAATGCGTACCAAAGTGTTCGAGTAGTGTGAGGTTGGCAAAGTCATAATCGAAGACCCAATCTTCACGCGGTGTGACAATGTAGCCTTGGTTACGCAGATCCTGAACGGAGTCCCGGATTGATTTATCAATCAGGATCTCCGATGGCTCAATGCTTTGTAAGAGGTTGCTAAGCCGAAAATGGCTAACCTCCGTAAGCACAAACTCACCGGTTGAAACGTCCGCATAAGACACCCCTGCCTGCCTCTTTCCATAATGTACTGCTACCAAGTAGTTGGCCTGCTTCGGTGAAAGTGTTTGGTCCCGAAGTGATACCCCAGGGGTGACGACTTCCGTTACTCCTCGTTTTACCAGAGATTTTGTTGCCTTGGGATCTTCCAACTGCTCACAAATGGCAACTCTCAGCCCCGCATCAACCAATTTGGGAAGATGATTTTCAAGCGCATGGTGAGGGAATCCTGCCAGTGCTACACTCTCTGTCGCACCATGTCCTCGCTTGGTCAACACAATTCCAAGTACGTCACTTGCCCTCAGGGCATCCTCTTCAAATGTCTCGTAGAAATCGCCCATGCGAAACAGCAACAATGTATCCGGATTCTCTTCTTTAATCCGGTAATACTGTCGCATCAGCGGTGTTTTACCTATGTTCTTCTGTGGCATAAATTACAGCAGGTGAGCCTCGATCATACCGGATATCCTCTCCATGAGCTAAGTGCATTTCTTAAAGAGCCAATATATGCCCCCTGTTCACTACACCATTGAACGATGGCCTCAAAATGTTTGCCCCATCCTGGATAATCCATTTCTTCCCCAATCACATTATGCCACAATGCAACCCCTACTCCACCAAATTTCTGGCACATTCTTAGAATTTCGGTGCTTTCGTGGATAGCTTCTTCCACTCCATAATTCTGCCGGTTAAAGAGAACCCCATCCATCAAGAGCAGGGGCATTTCCCACAGGTCCATCACCTCGTTCCTATTACAGTCAAACTTTAAAAATGGCATACAGGTACCATTCCTGAATCCTGCACACTCCGAAAATCCAAGCGATGAATCAATCAGGAAGCCGGCTTCAGCCTGCAACCGCGGTGTGATCCTGGGATCATAGCGCAGGAAATGTTGCCGGACACTCACGGGGGGCGTTCCAATTTGATTGGTGAGTGTACGGCGCTCGCTGCGCAAATAGCCGGGATGCGCATATGCATGGTAACTAGGATGCAACCCAATTTCAAAATCATCCGACTGCAGATCCCGCAGCATTTTTTGCAAGAATTTCTGATCCAGTCGATAATCCACATCATTGGGGCCATGAGCGGCAGCTTTAAGAAAAACGGTTGCGCTCCCATACCTGCGAATCAAACGATGCATTCGATACAATGCAGTTTGAAATGCATCTCCGGGCGTGAAATAACTTTGGATAAATTGAAATAACCTGCGCCACCTCTCCATACCATTCACCTTTCGGTGATTCAGAAGAAAATAGTGCACCTTCTCCCTGAGAATCATCCCTAACCGCCAATGTTGAAGATAGTCTACATCAATGGTCGGACAAAATGCCCACTTTTTCCCCGCCCAAGTCTTTGACGATACCTGAATCCCCGCTGCGACAAGTTTTCCTTGAAGCACCTCACGATAACAATCCACAACCGGAATATGCGTCACATTCAGCATTGCCTGAAGTGATTCTTTGTGAGGGAAGCGGCCATGCGGGTCCCTCGCGATAGTTGCATTCTCCTGCCAGCCGGAGAGCCAATAAAATGTCGATGCGACTAAATCATCCCCCGTCTTTGACGAGAAAAGAACTGGAAAATTGCAGCCGAAATTGTCTTGCCATGTAACGGAAGCCACATTCAGTGGGGCAAAATCATCAAAGAAATCTTCTGAGTTGGGAGCTAGCGGCAATACAATGATCTTTGGGTCAAGCCCGGAGGGCGCATCCCCATAGTAGATTCCCCGCCCGCCCAGCTTACTGCGGGACTGAAATATCGGACCCAAACCAAGCGGGCCAAGTAACATGCGTATACTATACTCAGCCTTAGGCCTGTATTGGTGGCCCACTTCAAGGCACACGGGAATTGCTGAATTCATTGACAATTGTTTTTCTTCATACCGTCAGTTCCCGCATCAAATTAAGCAGTTTGTCCATTCTCTAGGTGACTAGCTGAACGCCGGAAAGCATTATAATGGCCCGTGATCTTACCGTACTTGCTGACCCTGTCCATGGATTCATTAAAATTCCTCAGAAGATAATCCAATCACTGTTAGAATCCCTCGAAGTGCAAAGACTTCGTCGGATTAAGCAGTTGGGGATGGGATCTCTCGTTTTTCCTGCGGCAGAGCACAGTCGCTTTCCACACGCTTTGGGAGCAATGGGACTGTTATCTGGCGCATTAGACAGTTTTGAAGCGAAGGGAACTCGCATCGAAGAGGAAGAGCGGCTGACCGCTATGGCGGCGATCCTCTTACACGACATTGGCCACAGTCCCTTTTCGCATACGCTCGAGTCCAAGCTGATCCATGATACGAAGCACGAGGAGATAAGCATAGCATTGGTTAAGCGCCTCAAATCACAGATGGGCAGCCTGCTTGACATGGCGATAGAAATGCTTGAGGGTAACTATGAAAAACCATTCTTTAATGCTTTGATTTCCAGTCAACTGGATATGGACCGTCTCGATTACCTGTGCAGAGATTCTCATTTTACCGGGGTTGCCGAAGGCAGGATCGGAGTTGGCCGGATTCTACGAACATTATGTGTCCATCCTGCCGATGGCGGGTCTAAATCCCACCTTGCCATTGAGTCTAAAGGGGTATATGCGGTTGAAAATGTGCTCATTGCAAGAAGGCTAATGTACTGGCAGGTGTATGTTCATAAGACAGTCATTGCTGCAGACCATGCACTTGTAGGGGCCATTGATCGGGCTCGTGACCTGATTCGCAATGGTGACGATGATGCCGTGCATGGAATATCTCCGACCCTCTATTGGTTTCTCAAGGAGAATCCAGATAAGAGCCGAGTTATTGAGGATCAGGTTCTGACTCGCTTTCTTGATTTAGATGACTCCGAGGTGATTTACAGCTTAAAGCAGTGGTGCACCAGTAACGACCGAATTCTCGCGGATTTATCGCGTCGGATTATTACCAGGGATTTATTCCGTTGCACCTTTCTAGAGGAAGAACCAAGCGATCATCTTCGTGAAAACTGGAGGGACCGCGTAACGCATACTCTGAGGAAAATGGGGATTACAAGCCCTGAAGCCCATACCTATTACTTAAAAGTCGGCAAATCCAGTCACGCGGCCTATAAACCGGACAAGAATGTCGTGCATGTCCTGAGTCCTCAGGGTCACCTGAGCGAGCTGGGTCAGTACGCGGATGGAGCCGCAATCAATGCCCTCACCAAGTTTGTACAAAAACCATATGCCTGTCACCCAAAAACCGTCGAGTTAGAGCTATGATTCCAGGGCGTTACGGCAGTACTCTACACACTTGCCCATTTCCTCCATCACACTGGATCCCTCGGGAATCGGGTATTCCAGCTCAATCATCGCAGGAATCGGATACCCCTCGTCTCTGATCAGTTGCAGTACTTCGGCAATCGGAGTATCTCCCATACCCCAGGAAACATTGTCCTGCCCGTTTTCAGGGCTTTTTCGATCCTTGAGATGTAAATGGGCAATTCGATCGTGGTATTGCTGGATAACTGGGATCGGAGATGTCCCCAATGCAGCGACATAGTGGCCGATATCTAGATTGAGCATATTGTTTGGCGAATGTGCCAAATACTCATCAAAACTAAAATCTTCGTTGGCTACCTGCAGATGATTATGCATGCTATTAAGCAAACCATGTTTGGATGCAATGGGGGCCATTCGCTCGGATGAACTGGCGGAGATTTCGAAGGAGATTCCACGAGCCCCAATTGCTTTTGCGGCACGGTACGCATAATCAATATCTTCGTCCGACCAGTTGGGGTTGCCCAATTTCAAGATATCAACCTCAACACCTGCATCCCTATACATTTCTCCTAACTCTGTAAATTTTTCGATCGGAGCGCTGCGACGCCACTTCTGGAGTTCCAACTCGGCTTCTCTCCTTGCATCCATATAGGCAGTCCTTTCCTCCGATGTCATGGAGTCGAGACGACGCCAAGGCGAGCCTCCTGACGGGGCACCGGCATATCTCTCGGCGGGGGTCCCCATTAACTCTACCGTATCGAGTCCGAGCGTTTTCATATATCCAAGAATTTCTTCCGCACTATCAGGAATCTGGCGAAAGCTATAGGATATCGCGCCGATCTTTACAGCAGAAGGAGTTGCCAATAGCTGACGTGGAGCAACCGCGATTCCGGTAACTGCCGTGGCAATTTTCAGAAAATCACGGCGGTTAAATATCGTATTCATGGTGGGACAGAGTTTGTTATTGAGTTAGGAGAGAAGTTACTGAATCTATTGGCAAACAGCAACGACGGACTCATGAGTATGTATGATTAACGCCCCCTCCCGTTGGCATGACCAATTCGTTCAGGCTGAAGCGTGTGGGCTGAAGTAATGTATTAGGAAAAGACTATCCCCTGTGAGTTCCATCAATTCAGCGAAGAGTAAAGCAAACCATTAGAATATTGTTGAAGTTACTCACCAACAGGACTGTAGCTGCGAACTGAAATTTGAGGATATGGTGAGATGCGAGTAGTATACAAATGATCTTTTGAGATCGCCCTAATTATCGGCAATGAATCACCGATATACACTGCCTCCCCGGTGTGAGATAGCATGATATAAGACCGAAGTGCCGCGTATCTCTCTCCTCCCCCGTGAATACTCTCAGGCGTGAAAGAGGCGACCTGAACAATCACATATTTTTCAGGCAAAGAGACAACTCCGACTACCTGATCATACGTGCTGGAAAGTATACCCACTGATATTTGAGATCGTCCTGAGTTTCCACGTTTGTTTTCTTCAACCTCAAGTGGCTCAAAATTTGAGACTCTTGCTACCCATTGAATGTCCCCTTCAAGTGAATAGCCATAGATCATTGGAAGCAACCGAGGAGCATATATGATCCTTCTAGGTTGTCTCGAACATGCTATGTGTCCTTCACCGAAGGTAAGTTGCACCGCAGTAGATGGGGAATTGTATATGGTACCAAAAGAGCCTGAGCGATTTCCATCCGATGAATAAGAAAAGATCGAATTGGAAGATTCTCCAAGAAAAGTGCCATGAACGTAGACAATCCCATCCTGCTTGCAAAGTCCAACTGGAGAAACAGATAGGGTCATTGTCTGTCCCAACTGATGTGCATTACCAACTCGATTGAAAATTGTCTTGCGGTAAGCTTTATCGACTACATAAATTCGTCCTGTAGAGTCAACTTCCATACCCCGAGGCTTGAAAAACTCACCCGGACCTCTACCCTCACTCCCCACTGAATAGAGAAATACACCCTCCGGGTTAAATATTCTCACCTCACTGTATTGCGCATCCAGTATATATACATTCCCATTGGAATCCAATTTGATATCGGAAATCTGGCTGAACATCTCGTATGGTTCTCCATTCTCTACTCCAAGTGTCAGGATCTCTGTTGATGACAGCAGATTCTGACCTAATTCTCTGGCATCTTGGAGATCTTTGGAATCATAGTCGCGTGAATCAAGATCATGACTATCCTCAATACCAGGAATCAGGCTTGGAATTGGATGAATGATTTTCTGAGTTTCCGCAGAAGCTCTAGATGAGCTCAGAAGAATCAGTAATGCACCAAAGAGAAATGACGTTGAGTAGTGAATTTTTTCCATTAAAACCATCGTTATTGGAGAGTTAACATGACATTGACCCTTGGTTGACTTTGAAGATCCCTCTTTCTTGTGTGAGAGATTTTACCCGTTCTTCAAGAGCGAATAGCACCCGGTCCGCTACCCGTTTAAAGGCAACGAGGTTTCACACAGGTCCATAGCCTCAATCAGGTGACAGACCATCCCATTGCTGCTTGATCAGTCATTCGCCGGCTCAGCACTCTTTAGATAGTACAGTGCAGGCAATTCGCGAAGTTCCTGAGCGATATCCAAACCGTACCCCACGATAAATTCCCCGCTGGAAATAAAGCCCACATGATCCACTTCAATTGGACTCCCTTTTACCTTCACAAGGGAAACGATGGTAACGGACTTTGGCCCATACTTGGAAAGTTGCTGGCGTACATATGTCAGCGTTCGACCTGAGTCGACAACATCTTCAACCAGAATTACATGTTGATCGTGAAGGGGCACTGTCGGGGGCATGATCTCTTGTATGGACTGGTTGCTTGTCATTCGGTCACCATAGGAACTCAAGCGCCAGAAGTCAACGACGCAGGGAAGTTTTATGGCGCGTACCAAGTCTGCTGTAAAGATGAATGCTCCCTGCATTAAGCCGATCACAATCGGGCGGTGTCCCCGATGCGTACGGGTTAATATTTGTCCGATTTCCCGAACACGCACTGCAATAGCATCGGCATCCTTGAACAGCTTCAGACGCCGGCCATGAATGATTTCAGTTTCGTTCAAAATAGAGTCTAGCATAGTTTCGAGTTGCATCCATGATCCGAAATGTATGCGAGAGGCGATATCCAACAACCCATACAATTTCGCCCTTACTGCACACCACAATTGTGTCTTTTCGCTTGGAGGCTGGAACACCTATATCCGTTAACAGGTCGCTAACCTTTTTTGTACCCTCCATTCCCAGGGGGCGGATTCGATCCCCCGGTCTCCAGTTACGAACCGTCAAAGGTACAGTTAGTCGATCTGCGTCAAGCCAGGCTTCATCCGAACCGCGGAGATTGCCTGGTTTAGTGTGAGACAGATCAAGTCCAATCTGTCCTTCGGGAATGGCTACGGAGCTGGAATCCCCAAAGAGCTTTAATCTTTCCATTGGCTTGTGGTCAATGGAGTCCGAAAATGTGAGATAGTTTCGATCCCTCCATATCGCTCCCCCACCTACCTCAACCCGCTTCCCTGACTGCATGTGAATCAGAGCCATGACTCTCTGCGCCATTGCTTCATCGGCCGGAGCCCGTGGGATCCAATGACGCAGTCCTTCAATCACCAATCGCTGCGCTAATACATTGGGAATTTGCTCCAGATAGGTAATATCTAGCGATTGTCCCTCGGAGGCAGCATCAAAGTTCTCCGCAATTGCCGGAGCAATGAACTCGTCAACCCATTGTCCGACGAGATTAGCGCTGCGAGCAAGTGCCTCGGCATTCAAATGCGGCATCACCTTGGTGCGCAACCTAGACCGCAGATACTTTTCATCCTGGTTGCTCATATCTTCGCGCCACTCAAGATGCCGGGCCTCGGCATAAGCACGAATGGAGTCTCTGGTTTCAGTAAGTAATGGTCGAATCAGATTGCATGATGCTTCCAAACACCGTACTGGACGCATTCCCACCATCCCTTCCAAGCCTGTGCCACGATTGAGGTTGATGAGTAAGGATTCGGCCTGATCGTCACAATGATGCCCTACCGCAACACTTGTGATCTGCCGCTCAGAAGCTGTTTTTGTAAATAGAGAATACCGTATCTCGCGGGCGGCCATTTGCACCGAGCGCTTGGTACCGGCAGCATGAGAACGTGCAGGAACTTGACGGACGTGGAGTTTCAGCCTCCGCTGAGCACATAGGTCACGTACAAATTTTTCATCCTCATCTGAGTCAGAACCACGTAATTGAAAATTTACGTGAATAACTTCACACCCGAATCCGAGGCCATTCAACACATCCAGAAGCACAACCGAATCAACTCCTCCGCTGACTCCAATCAGGATCCGCTCGCCAGCCGCCACCTGACAGGTATGCTTCATATAAGCTGCGACCCGATCACGGAATGATTTCATCAGGCTCCCCATGATCTGCCATTCGCTGGTCGAACCGTCTGTTCAACTCTTCAAGTGTAACTCGAATAAGCGTTGGCTTTCCCCCCGGAGTACGGTAGGGTTCGTTACATTCAAAAAGACGGTCAATCAGTGTCCTCATCTCCTCATCACTCAACTTTACTCCTGGCTGTATCGCACCGCGTGTGGCGAGACTACGGGCCATTTTCTCCTCTGCCGGAAGAGGGGCTAACTCCGTCTCAGAACTCTCCTTATATCCATCAAGAATAGACTGAAGAAGCTCTTTTTCCGCCCCGACTCGTATGTGTGAGGGTACTCCACGGACGGTCACCGTACGGTTTTCAGAGATTGAATAATCAAACCCAAGTGCTTTTGCCAGTGGATCCAGTTCACGTAAGAGCTGACAGTCCTGCTGCGTCAAACAGATCAAGTGATGAAACAGGAGTTGTTGTGACAAACCTGCCCCCGAGCGTAGATCTTCTAAAGCATTCTCAAAGAGGATCCGTTGATGGGCAGCATACTGATCTACCACCAGGATCCCATTACTGAGTTGCGTGAGAATGTAAGAATCCTGTAGCTGCCATAAAAACCCAGACGGCTTGGGGTCCGCTCCGCTGGGCAACCGGCTCGGCTCCACTTCATAGACAATTGAAGTCTGATGACCATGCAAGGCTGGCAACTCATCCGCACGGGCCGGTGGACTCCAAGAACTGGATGAATCTGATCGTTCCTGCTGAAAACTCAACGAGGAAACTGCACCGGGGTGCTGAGGAATCAACTCAGCGACCCCCAAGGCTCTCCTGCAGATCGCCTGTATAAAATTATAGACTCCCCGGTCATCATCAAATCGAACCTCAATCTTTGAAGGGTGCACATTCACATCAACATTCCGGGGATCAACATTTAGGAATAGTGCATACGCAGGCTTTTGCCCCTCTGGAAGAATCGCATCATACGCTGACCTGATTGCATGATTTAAGCTGGGGCTTTTGATCGGCCTCCCATTCACAAATAGATATTGATTTTTCCGGGATTTTCGCGCATGCTCAGGATGTGTCAGAAATCCCGATGCAGAGATATAGCTGGTTCCTTCATCGACCTGCACAAGGTGTCGAGCCACTTTAGATCCGAGGACCACACGGAGACGTTCCCGGAGTGCATCCAGAAAATTCTCGGCGCGTGATCCGGCAAGCCGATACACCTCTTGTTTTTCATGCTCTAATCTAAATGCAGTCCATGGGTTTGCCAAGGCGCAGGTAACAAAAACTTCCGATATATGCCGGAATTCTGTGGTTGGTGCTTTTAGGAAACTCCGCCGCGCCGGGACATTGAAGAAGAGATTCCGAACATTAATCGTTGTCCCCACAGCTGTGGCACACGGAGAGGTTTCAATGACTTCCCCCCCTTCAATGCGCACATGAGTCCCCTCCGTGCCTTCCTGCCTCTTTGTCTTCAATGATACTTGGGCAATCGCGGCGATTGATGCTAAAGCTTCGCCTCGAAAACCCAGCGTTCGGATATTTTCTAAATCCTCAGCCTGCGCAATCTTACTGGTTGCATGACGCTCAAAGCACTGAGCAGCATCCTGTGAGCTCATCCCGGTCCCGTTATCTCTGACCTGGATCAGGTTACTCCCAGATGCTTTGATCAAGACAGAAATGTCTGTCGCACCTGCATCAATTGCATTCTCAAGCAATTCCTTGACCGCCGATGCAGGGCGCTGAACAACCTCACCAGCTGCAATCTTATTGGCCAGCTCAATAGGCATTCGCCTGATTTGCGCCGCTTGCTCCATGAATGCTGATCTAACGTCCGAGTGCGTTGTAGATATAAAAGGCAGTAAGCAATAGTGCCAAGAGATAAAAAAGAGCGATCGGACTGCGTCGACGACGGACACGACTCTGAATTCTCATGCGCCGCTTCAAACTATCATCCTTCCTAGGATCATAATAACGAGGCGTATAATCAAATTTTCTCGGTCGTACTTTACGCCCAAATAAGAGGCCCATATTAGAATTGGCTAGCGATGAAAACAATATACATATACGCTAAGGGAGCCGCTACGATCATACCATCAAAGCGATCCAGAATCCCTCCATGGCCCGGCAAGATAACGCCGGAATCTTTTACTCCTGCTACCCGCTTAAACCGGCTTTCAGCCAGGTCTCCAACCGCACCGGAGAGGGTACAAACCATCCCCAGAATAATCAAATGAGCGATACTCAGCGGCATTTCAACGGTTGCATTCAAAATAAACACTGCCAGGATAGCTCCTCCGATTCCACCGAGGAACCCTTCCCAGGTTTTGCCAGGAGAAATCGTTGGTGCTAATGGGTTTTTACCAAAAAAAGATCCTGCAAAGAATGCGAAAATATCACTCGCCCACACAAGCATCAGCACAGTGACGGTAAGCACTAACGCTTCCTGTTCAGTATACCCTGGGATTGTACGTAGATCGGTTAAAAATGCTAACAGAGTAGTCGGGTAGACTGCACCGGAAAGTGTTGCCCCCAAACGCATCAGGGGTTGCCGGGTTTTGGTGAAGGTGCACCACAAAACCAGGCCGACAACAGGGACCGCACTAAGCAGGAATATATTGGGAACTAAAGCCCGCAGTGACAGACCCGCACCTAGCAATAACCCTGTAATGATCCACGCCTGGACCCCGCATCGCTCATAGAGTTGATATAATTCAACCTGCCCCACAAGTGCTATCACCAACACCGCAATTCCAAAGTACCATGGCCCAAGCCATGCAGAGCCAACCAATAAGAATGCCCCAATCGAACCGGTAAACAAACGAGTCAATATCTGTGACATTCGTCCCCCTCCCCCCTACTTGTTCTTTAGTGCTTCCTGGGTCAATTCTTCATCAGTGAGCGATTGTTTGGAAAGGATCTCCAATGCTGAGTTCTCCATGGATTTTGGCACCAACACTCTTACCTTCGCCAAGTAGCCGTGGGTTAAATTGAACGCATGGTCCCGCTGGTTCAATATGACCGATGGGATGTCTGCATCTTCCAGACGGGCATGCACTAAAGCGGCTTCGTAGTCCGTACCACTACGAAAGACCTCCGTCCAGTCATCTAAATGGCTCTGCCTCTGCCCATGGCTTTGATGAATGAATCTGATACAGATTAAAAAAGCAAGCGCACCACCCACAATCAATGACCACGGAATGCTCTCTGGATCAGAAATGGATGTTGATCCCCACTCAGATACAACCAGCGACAACCCGTTGTTCAGAAAATGCAGAACCACCGGAATCAATAAGCTCCCCGTACGCCAGGTAACATATGCGAGATAACAGCCCAATAGAGCAAGTGGTAGCACTTGCGTAAGTCTTAAATGAAACAAACCAAAAAGGAAACCGGTGAATAGTATTCCTCCGACAATTCCCATTCCCCGCTCCGCACGCCTTTGGACAAACCCTCGGAAAAATACTTCTTCAAAAATCGCAGGCGTTGCCGCAACAAAAACCAGGTTCAGGTAGAAGTTTCCACCTCCGGAAGCAAGCCAATCCACGATTTCCATTTGCTGCTCTTCCAATGTCTGAAGAAATTCGGGTAATGGAAGCTGCTCGTTGAAGATCCCAAGACCCAGAACAATCGGAAGCAGGCAGAAAAAGCCCACGATACACAGTACTAACTCTTTCACCGTACACCGGGAAATACGCAAATAACTTGTCAGCTGGGAAGAATCCAGCCAACTTGCAAGGATTGCGATCCCGCCAAGCCCCAATGCCAACCCAATTGCATTCGCCCCGAGTAGAGCACTCCCATATTCGGCGAGTACAGCCTGTTGATTCGCAACTAGGTCCTGGAGTTCAACCCCTCCCAATGCGAGAAGAATGACGGAAGCGAGGTTGCCGATGAACAGATATGCAATCAGTCCAACGAACACCCATAGTGCTAGGACTGCAAACGTGGGCCATTTACCCGATACGCCATCAAAAAGAATCGGGCCACTCGGAGAATCTGCTTGGTCTAATTCTGCATCCACAAGGGGACGGTTCGATTTATCGAAAAATTTATCGGCCATTGAAACGTTTCAGGCTAATTGTACATTAGAGAGGCATGCGCCCGTAGCTCAGCTGGATAGAGCGTCTGCCTCCGGAGCAGAAGGCCAGAGGTTCGAATCCTCTCGGGCGTACCCTCCCGGTCTGAATTTACGTCTCAATTTGTCCTTCCGAGGATGCAACCAAGGTTGCCACCGTTGCATCTCCTGTTACATTACATACAGTTCGACACATATCAAGTATTCGGTCAACTCCCAGAATCAAAGCAATTCCCGCCGCAGGAACCCCGACCGATTGCAATATGATAATCAGCATAATAATCCCAGCACTTGGCACTGCTGCAGTCCCAATTGAGGCAAGAACGGCCAGTAGAATAATTTCAATCTGATCCATAAACCCTAATGCAATACCCAGCGTCTGGGCGATAAACACAGCGGCGACTGCCTGATAAAGGGCCGTACCATCCATATTGATTGTAGCTCCAAGTGGCAACACAAACGAAGATACCTCCTCACTGACCCCCAGATTATTCTCAACGCGGTCCATCGTTACAGGAAGCGTTGCCCCACTTGAGGAGGTACTGAAAGCAACCAACTGCGCGGGAGCAATCCCCTTGACGAATTTCTTGATCCCCAATGGGGTGAAGAACTTGATCAGGGATCCATAAGTGATCACTACCTGCAGAATAAGACCGGCCAACACGACCAGCATGTAGAAACCGAGTGCTCCCAGGAGGCTCCACAGCTCGCTCAGGTTATCACCCGAAATCAAACTGACGGTGTCTGCAAGAAGAGCAAACACACCAAGCGGTGCGATCCACATGATGATTTCCACAAGCTTAATGACGGCTGCGGTCAGGCTCTCAAAGAAGCCCAGTAGCGGCCGTGCTTTCTCCTGTGGAACCAAGAGTAATGCGATCCCGAACAACACGGAAATCAAAACTATTTGCAGCATGTTGCGATTATTCGAGGCCGCTGCTGCAATATTTCGGGGTACCATGTCTACAAACGCCTGAAGCGGGCCACGTTCCTCGGCTGAAGCAGCACTCTCCTGACGCTCTTCTGCCATATCGCTCCATTCGGCTTGCAATTCGGTACGTACATCTTCGGGAACAGTATCACCGGGACGTACGATATTGACAAGAATTAAGCCAATAATCAGCGCAAAAACGGTCGTACCGATGTAGATTGCAATCGTCTTGCCACCGATACGCGCAAGCTTACGTGTGTCTGAAAGTGAGGAGATCCCAGTGATGATGGATCCCAAAACAAGTGGCACCGCAATCATAAACAGGGAATTCAAAAATATATCCCCGAATGGGCTGATCCAATTTTGCGTGAATTCTCCCCATCCCATCGCGGCGGAAAGAATCCCATACCCCAATCCCAATACAAGACCGAGGATAATCCAGATGTGCAACTGTTTTTGCCAATTCATAATGTCAGATAAATTGCTGTGGTTGGTCTAATATAACAACGCAGGGTCAACCTACTTTTAGTCTGGAAGGTTTTTAGAGATTCATCATCGAGTGACGTCACTATTGGTCAAGAATAAAACTCAGACGGGGCGCAATGTACGTTCTACCTTGCATATCGTCCAGCAACCCGAGACTCATTTGTACACGACGGTTGTGTAACCGGGCGAAGATAGCTGCATCCACCGCAGCAATCACATGATTCGCGATCAGTAATGTGGTAATTCGGGAGGCTCGTCGCAGGTATGTATTTGCATCCGCATGATTGTCCGCATAACGATAAAACCGGGAAGATACATGCACCTTGGCATCTCCCGACTCACCCGTTTCCGGTTCAATGGAGGGAATGAACTCTCCATTCTCATCAATCCAAGTCACCTGACCATCCCGCATGAGGGCAACATAATCATCCCATCCTGGAGCATACTGGAAATATTTGCCGATTAATTCATAATACTGCTGCTCCCCAAAAAACGGTAATACATGCGAAAACGCAGCTCCCGTACTCCCGTTATACACAACGCCCTCCACTCGTCGAATTTCCTGAATAAGGGAGCGGATCGCCAACTGTTCCGATTGAGACCAGATATCTGGATTCGCAAGATTAATGCTTGAGAGTAGCGGAGAAATTTCTATTGGTGCAGCGGTGACAGGCTGTCCGCCTGGCAAGTGATTCAAGTATTGCATGTAATCATTCAACCAGGATGCATATCGGACCGGGCTCCAGTGGGCGTGCGCTTCCATTTGATAAGCATCTCTGCCATCTGTGCCTTTCTGACGCCAAGATCTATATAAAAGAAGCACTGTAGCTTCTCCAGCAACAGCAACGGCCGCCTTGATCCAGCTGCGGTTATAGGCTTGACCTGCACCGGGAACGATCGCAGACATGCCAAACGCGAGGGGAACACTTTTTCGTGAACTTGAAAACAATGCCTCCAAACTATCGGCCGTCGGCTGTGCCTGCACATTGGTACTGACGCAACCGCCAAATACAAGCACAAATAAAATATATCGCATGGCGTTATGACTCAAGAGCGGCCAGCCATGGAGTAACCAAATTTTCGAAATATGCAAAGTTGCCCGCACCACGAATGCGTTCCCGAATCATCCCCGTGCCATCAATCACGTACGAGACCGGACGTCCAAACGCAAGCTCATTTTGGAACGATTCCGGCAAATCTTCCAGCTTCACATAGCCTGACACGGTCTCCTCTGGTAACAGATCCGTGTACAACTGGAGTTCTTCTAAGGCTTCATCTGATATGGTTAAAACCACCAGCCCCTTGTCATGATAGGCAACCTGAAGTGCATCAAGTTCAGGCAACTCGGTGATACAAGGCTGACACCAGGTTGCCCAGAAATTCAGTAGAACTACACGGCCACTGTAATCGGCGATGTTCCTCTTTTCCTGGTTGGAGACCAACTGGAATTCAAAGGGTTCGGCATAGGTGGACGGGAGTGCGGTGCTGGAATGTTCTTGGTGGGTCCAGACAAGCGCAATGGTCAGGCCCGACAAGCACACAAGCAAGACGCACATGATCGTGACCATCCACTGCACCGCCCCTTGAGGGATCGGGTATGGGTTTTTGCGCAGGGCAAAATAAATGATCCCAACGCCGACTGCAATAAACAGAAAAGAAAAAACAAGTATGAGCGTCATGTGATTTTACCTAGCCTCAAAAATCAAACCCGAATAGAACCCCAAAGTGCCATTGAACCTGCTTTCCATAATTCACGCTTGGCTGTGAGGTGATGAATGCATCATCCAACTGAACCTCAAATGAATCTGCTCCGTACGTCGCACTCACAAACAGCGCCGTAGGCAAGAGATAGTAACTTCCCATCATCAAGCGAAGTTCGGCTCCAATATCTTTGCGAAGTGCGCGGCTTTCTGGTTGAACCCGTGCCCCATCCGCATAGAGCCGCAGGAATGCTTTATCCAAATAAATCGGCCCAATTTGGCGCTTGATATCTGGTAAGAGCGGCAAGAGCCACGATGCTTGCAACCACAGAGTTTCCGTTCCTCCCAATCCATAAAAAGGATAACCCCGGGCTCCTGAAAGCCCCCCTACATACTCGAAATAAAATGAATCTGCACGCCTGCCAAACAACGTTGATGCGTGCATTTTCATGTTCAGTCCATGTGATGTGCCATAAATTTGTCCAGGTAAGCGGATGCCACCTTCCAGATCCACTCTCAGGCGGTGAAGAATACTGGTATTGTACACGGGAACCAGCTGGCCATCTCGAATATCGAATCGATCCAGAAGACGCCCGGTTTCCCGATGATAGGATGCGGTCATGCGGATCCCAGTTCGCATGATATCGGATTCACGATGTGCACGCTGCAATTCGAAATACACATTCGCCATGTAGCTGCGCCCAATATAGTAGCGCGACGAAGTGCTCGGGATCCAGTCCGCTAATTCTTTCGAGTAAAACCGGTTGGTGGTCACGCGGTAAGGACTGTAGCGGTATCCCACTTCCAATAAGGTACTCCGATGGACCTTGCTGCGCAAATAGACATTGCCTTCCCATAGACCATAGGTTAAGTCTGCATTGGTGGTTTCCTGCAGGCATGCGGTACAGGGATGCTCCTCAATTGACAACCCGTTTTCTACGCTACGCTGAATATTATAAAGCTGAATAGATACCTGGGGAGACCATCGTTTGGGGATGAGCCGGAACCCTCTGGCATAATCAAACTGAAGGAATGCATCCCGTTCTAGTGCCAATAAATTGGCGGGTGCAAAAAATTGGCCGTCTCCATGGGATCCCGGGCCAATCAACAACCCGCCAAATAGACTCATGCCCTCTAGAATTTCCCTGGAAGAGAGATAGGTGCCAAACTTGAGATTTCGCCAGAAGGTCTCCGCTCTACCCCGAATGCGTCCTTCCAGTTCACGCTCTACATATTGGTCCAGCCGGATGACCGGCGAAATCGCGAAATCTGTGAACGCAGCCCCGTACGGTGAAACGTGCAATGAATCGGCTCCCAGGTAAATGTCCTCAGCCATTGCACTGGCAAGCTCATCCATCGTCAGTGCCCTTACATCTGCGTCGCTTGCCGGGTCATGGGACGAGGGCATCTTCGTGATAAATTCTGGGGGTGTATAGGAGGCTGTAGAGTTTGGGATGCCGGGATTTTCTAGCAGAGCAATTTTGTATCCATCCCACTCGTATGTGGCGTAGACAAGTGTGCCATCTGGCCTCATATCCGGCATAAATGCTCCACCGATCACCTGGGTCAACTGCCCAGACGTATCTCCATCCATCTGATAGATATTATAGATTCCATTCGCATCCGAGGCATAGTACAGAATCCCGTTGGCCACCATAGGTGAGCGTTCGTCTGCGATGGTTTGTACGACGGGGACAGAGTCGGAACCATCCACTCTAATACGCCACAAGTCGTTGCCATGCTTGCCTGGCTCAAGCCTTGCAAAATAGATCCAGTCACCATCCCATGTCGGGCCGGTCACCTGCGTGCCATTGGCAAATTGTGTAACCGGCATGGTCTCACCCGTGTCGACATCAAGAAGCCATACATTGCTCGTTCCGTCATTGGAGGTGACATAAGCAATTCTGGTTCCAGTAGAGTCCCAAGCGGGCTGCGACGCCCGTGCATCGCGTGTGAGTTGCGTGGATGTCTCTGTATCCAGTTCGATCACATGAAGGTCTGTATAGAGAAAACCCTCCGCGGTGATTCGCTGTTTTGCGTAGGCAAGTGCATTGCCATCTGGTCTCCATGCCGCTGCACCCGTGACTCCAGATTTGACCCGATGCCCTAGAGAGCAGATATAATCACCGACCATGCTCCCCAGATCATGGGCAAGAACCGAATCCGTGCTTAAATCCCGTACATACAGAGTTACCCGGCTGAAGTGTTCGCCCTTATTGGAGATGTATGCAAGTTTGGAACCGTCTGGAGAAAATCGCGGAAAGTAATTCGCAAATCCATCCGGCTCAATGATCGTTCCCTCCACGGGAGACGCTTCAATCGGCGTGATTGCTTTACGATATGCCTGCTCCAACTCCTGAAGCCACTGATCATAAACCTCTTTCCCCTTCACTCCTGTTGCCAACTCAATCGCTTCCTCTACACGCCAAGTACCCCACCGGCGCAAGTTATTGGTGATTTCAGATAAGACCTCATCCCCATATTTGTTCGCCAGGTAGAGGGTAAAGGCAAAACCATAGTTATAGACGCCCTCACGCATGAGACTGCTTTTGGAATAAAAACTGCCGAGTTCACTCAGACTGAGTGTTTTATTCTCCAGGACCCGGGTCCGCAGCAACATATCTCTATGCGAATCCCACTGATCATAGTGCGCGTGATCGTGCTGATACTGTGCGGTCCCTTCTGCCAACCATGCTGGATTACTTAGCCCGACAACGGGATAACTTACAAGTACATTGGGGTAACCATACAAGACATCCGGGCGACGCACATTTTCGTAATCCAGGACCTGGAGATAACCAAATGGTATCGCCCGGGGTAGTTTCATTGCTGCCTGGACTTGTACAATGTGCGTGAACTCGTGCGTGATCACATTGCGCATCCAGTCATGTGCCCCACGCAATGATGAGTTAAGTGCCGGTGCCCAAATTTCAATTTTATTGTCAAAAAAGAACGCCGCACCGTTCGAATAATCCTCATAGTCTTTAAGGATGATGTGCACTTTCTCATCCGGCTCATACCCGTACATCTTCGTGATCGGCCCATAAACTTCCTCCGCCACACGTGCAGCAACCTGCGCCGACCGACTTGATCCCCTGCCTTCTTCATCCAGGTGAAACAGTACTACAAAATTCTCGGTCTCAATCTGGTACCAGTCAAGAGTTGGCCGGCTAAAATCCACAAGAGACGGTGAAACCTGTGCATGCACTTGTGCAAGGAATCCTAGCGCTACAATCATGACTGCACACCACTTCATCGAATAATCGCAAGCTTAATCAAGCGTGAATCCGTCGCCCCTGAGATGGATCGTGCCTTCACCCTGGCATAGTATATACCACTCGCTGCATCGGTCGTCCAAAGGGTTTCATACGGAACACCTGCTGAAGTAGTGAAGGTGATTGAATCAATCAATGATCCCGCCGCATCTACAACTGTAACTGATACATCGGAGGATTCCTTGGTCATGCACCGAAAAAACGTAGATCCGTCCCGAATTGGGTTCGGCCAGTTATAAGTTTCCGTTGCACTGAGGAGCGATGTGGTTTCAGCAATCTGTCTGTCTAAAGCAACAAAGCTTGTATTTTGCGGTCCACCGTATTTCTCCGACCAAAGCACACGGTCAATGTCGTTGAGTCTATAGCTGCGCAGCACGCCTGCGTTAGTAACAACCGTTAAGCTGTCTCCAGAAAGCAGGGGCACCGCTTCCAAGGAAAATCCAGCAGACAAGGGGAAACCCGAGACCATCTCTCCATCCTTCCCCAGGTCCATTGCATAGATATTGCCATCCGTGGCGGTAACGATAAGCACAACCGATTCACCCGATTCGTAAACAAGCGGAGAGCTGGTTGCCCGGGCACCAATCTGAATGGGAAATGGAGGCAGTAAAGCACCTCCCTGAGAAAACGCAACCACTTTGTTGCCTACCGTGGTGACAATGTCAAGTACTCCGTCTTGATTAAGATCTGCCATGGCGACTGCCTTGGAAAAAAGATCTTCTCCGAAGTAAGCAGCAGCGGCAATTCGGATTACAATACCGTCGGGCTGCAAGAAGAGCAAATCCCTAGAACGTGGAATCGCCCCCCAAAGCCCCGTTCGATCCCGTCCCATCACTGGAGCCCCTGCATCATGATCAAGCTGATATGTCCATACTGGAGGCGCGTCAAGTGGTCCTGCCTGTGACTGCCCAAAAACATAAATACCCTCATCTGTTGCGGCGATACCCAAGGCTGGGTCATTGAGGCTGTAGGATTGGATGCTCTCCGTGATTCGAAGAACTTCGGAGCGATCCGAACCCGTGAATTGAACATAGTGTGCATCCGCATGATATACGACAGGGCTAAACGCTACAAGCTGTGTCGGAAGCACGATTGACTGAGCAAGTTCCAGCCCCTGATTCGTGATTGCATAGCGCTTGAATGTCGAACCTGCGCCGCCTTCTTTGTCAATAGTGGCAATATTTGTGGCACTAAATGCTGGTCGCACCTGTGCATTCATACGACCTATGCCTGGAACCACAACCTCACTCCCTGTAAAGACTACACCATAATTTGCAATTGAACTGACACTACCTTCTGCGTCAGCTTGCACTTCCAAAAAAGTAGATCCCAGGTCCGTTACGGATCCGTCATGGCTCTTTCGGAATGAAAAGGACATGATGGAGCCTGATTCCGAAAAGTCTTCGATAATCAGGAAGCTGTCTCCTCCCCCATTCGTTCGACTGTCAGGATTCGTATCTGGCCCAAACCGATTCTCATAGAGGGGAATGATTCGCCCGGAAGGAAGTGACACGCTCGAGGGATTGCCTTCAAAATAAAAGTCAAACGGAGCCCCTACGTTTCCATCAAATCCAATATCCTGAGCTCCATCGGCCTCTTCTATATCTACTGCCAATCTGCTACGATTATTGTTGCCCGCATGTGCAAACTGACGCTCATCAACATGCCAGATCAGAATTCCCCCATTGTACTGCTCTTGATCGGAGTCCCAACCAGGCAGAGCAAAATCGTACGAATTTGCCTGGGTCACGACTCCACCCTGAAATCCCTCTATGTTGAACCGATTAAAATCATCCCGTACTTCGGGAATGGTTTGTGTCGAAAATGCTCCGTCTTTAAATACTTGTAACGTAAGTCCCCGATTGCCCGGATCACGAACACGGTTTTCTAGGAGGAAGTATTCGGCTCTAGAAATCTCTATCCTAGCGACCTCCCCGGCCATCAATTCATATGACCCTGGATTTTGAATTTCCTTTGGATCTACCCACCCCAATGCCGTACGTGTCCATGCACTGGGCAGTGGCGGGAATAACCCACCATATGCAAAAATTCCCAAAGGATCCATCAGCCCAAACGGGCCAATCACAGATTCTCCTGTATCCGTGTTAAATAGGTCTGGCACTCCCAGATAGCTCATAAAGCTTGCCGCCAAAAGTCCATTGATGGACAGCTCCAGTAAGAAAGCTTCATCGGTGATTGCATTCAACCCTGAACGCGTTTCTGTGCGTGGGATAATCATTGAATGATTTACTGGAATTCCCTTAAAGCTTACTTCACCGGCTCCCAGCCTAGCAAGTAATTCGGAACCCATGAAGATTGACGGTAGATCCTGCGGAGTTTTGTCCAGCGTGGTCCCAATCAGCTCAATGTCACGCCCAACCCCCGCATGAAACAAGATGAAGGCCGTCTTTCCATGCTCAAGTTGCATGGGATCAAACGCGCTTATCTGATCTGCCTCATTCCAGGAATCACGGACCAGTGCAGCCAACTTGACAATCTCCGCATCACTTTCCGATTCCTCTCCAATCGGGCTGTAACTTGCCATTTGATGCTCCAACCGGATAATTTCTGGTACCAGATAAGTAGAAATCGTGGTATTGCCTGCGCTGGCAATGCCGACGTAATGCTCCAGAAAATCAAGATGAGCCTGAAAATAGGCCGCATCGTGTGGGAGCGGATCCACCTTGGGTTCAAGAGGAAACTGAAGCCCGGAAAATGTCCCATCACCCGTGGTAAAGCGCGAGGTATCGGGAGCAAACTCAACGCGAAGAGCGACCACATTGTAATGTGGATCGGCTGGTTGAACAATCTGAGCCTGGACCTGAGGCAAAGATAAGAGGCCAAACACCCAGGTAAGGAGCCACCTCATCCCGCTGCGGCCTTGATCCGTGCTAACGCGCAAAGTTCAGAAGGAGTGAGAAACGCATGGTATCCGAAAGCGGATGATTTTCCTTCATCGCATATACGTACGAAAAATCAACCCCGACAATATTATACCGGATCCCGGCCCCAAAAGTCAGAAACTCTCTGTTTCCGTTGTAAGGATTTTCGTAAAAATATCCGCCACGGGCAGCGAACAAGTTATTATACCAGTATTCAAAGCCAACCGACAATAGCAGTTGGTCAATCACCGATAAGCTACGGAACTCCTGCTCTTCACTGTTTACAGCAGACGTCAGGATTTCAATGGGAGTCCATGCAGAGAAAATTGCGCGATAAAATGGATCCGAGGAAAAGGTTGGGATACAGGTTTCTGGATCGGACGGGTCAATACATTCCTCAGAAACTCGCTGCCGAACAAGAATTTTTGAAGCATCCGTCGCCAGCGTGATCTTGTTATAGGCATCAAACTCCAGCGTCAAGGCCTGCCCAAAGCGCAGCAGGGTCGGAATCGGGTCCGCCTGTTCACTGTCCGAATACTGAATCTTGGGCCCCATATTGGCAAGGTTGAACCCGAGATTATATTGTCCAGCTACGGTACCGAGATAGAACTCTGGAAATTTGTACAACGCAGCAATGTCCACTCCTACGGAAACACCCGGACGTGACTGCTGTGCGCCAACGCTGACACTGGCCAGATTCGATCTGATCCAACGCACACCGGTACCAAGCGAAAGATTCTCGGTTACCTTGAACCCATACGAAACCCCTACAGACAGATCATACGAGCGAAATGTCCCCAGCGGGGTATTGATTTCATCTCGATGTTCGTGCTCCCCAAGATTGAGGAAAGTGACATGGGCACCAACGGTCCCCCAGTTTTTGATATGATGCTTCGCAACCAGGTACTCGAAAAAGAGATCGGAGGTGAGCTCGGGCAACCAGTTACTGTGTGTCAGTGCAACCTCGGTACCTACCTGATCGGCCAATCCGGCAGGATTCCAGAACAAAGCGTTCGCATTGTCTGCAACCGCCACACCTGCATTCCCCATGCCGGCAGCCCTGCTATCGGGCTCGATCATGAGAAATACGACCGCTGCCGCCCCTGTCTGGGCACTGGCGTTCTGAGCCAAGCTGCTACCAGCAACCAGAATCAAAAGTGTGAGAATATGAATAGATCTGAATGTGTGGCTTTTCATACCGTTAAATCTTGTGAGGAAAAAGTTCTGTCGACTGTCTTTAGCGCACGACGGCTAATTTTTCAATGATCTCAGCAACATGCCGCGCCTCAGCTCCCATCGTCTCTGCTCTCAACTTGTATAAGTACACGCCGGGAGAGAGTCTTGCATAATCGTTATCCAATCCATCCCATAAAATTTGCATTGGTCCTGCAGGCAACAACTCTTCCGTTTCCAAGGTTCGTATGGGTCTTCCTGCAAGAGTATACACCCGAACGCGTACTTTAACCGGCGTACCCGGCACTTGGTTGTGTTCAAACACAAAACGTGTTGGTCCGGTCGTTGGATTCGGGTAATTAAATACGTTTCTGATCACCAGTTCTTCCGTATCCGTAACAACAAAGTCCAACGTGGACTCTCCTGAGTTGTTGAGCACATCCCATGCCCGAAGACTGAGCGTGTGTGGTCCTGGGGGAAGTGCTTCCTCAAATGAATAAGAAACAGATCCGCTCTGAAAAGAATCTTCGTCACTCTCATAACGGTTCCCAATATTGATTGCATCTAGTTCATTCTCATCAAGAACAAGCAACATCTCGTGACCGACCCCTGCTCCTACGGTGTTGATTCCACTTTCATCGTAGATACGCGCAAAAAGTTGGGGTTGGGTAGGTGCCAATCCTCCACTAGTAAACGTTTCATCACCAAGAAATAGGTCAATCTCGGGTCCTTCCACATCATGCGCTGTATCGTCTGAAGTCCCACCAACAATAAATTGTTCCGAATAGCCATTTACATGCTCCGAGGCACCCTGTGCATAGAGCGTGATTTTTCCAGGCTTATTTGCGTACGATATATCTTTAGGAACCACAAATCGTGCCATGAACTCACCATTGACGACTCTTGTCCTACCTCGCCAAATGAGATCTTCCCGCACCTCGTAGTATGGCTGTGGCATATACCAGAACAGTTCTCGCGGGATTAGCACCTGTCTCAATGCATCAAACACGATTAGTGACACCGTACCGTCAAAGGATGTATCCCTTGTACCATCCGGCTTGCGGACTTCACCTTTTAGTTCAATCCGCTCCAAAGCACGCATTTTTCCCGTCGTAGTATGGAGATCTTCTCCATTGATGTGAGTAATTGTGGCATGATCAGCCGGTAGCCCCAATCGCAGAGTCGGGTCGCCAAGAAGGTTGAATTTACGGTTATTGCCCTCGTATCCTACCCGTCTGTTCTTGGTTCGTCGCAATGCATCTCCCAGGCGGGGAAGCAAATGATCCGGTTCACGCTGAAAGAGTTCCTCGTTGAGGGCTACATTCATTCCTACATTGAGCGTCGTTTCAGTTCCCGATGTATACACCGTGCGTACTGTAGTCAAGAGCGCAATGGCACCACCCGCAGGATTTAGAAGCAATTCCTCTGCGCCTGTTTGCTCATTTCCCAAATCCCATCTCCCAAAGGAACAGGTTGCCGTAATGAATACGGGGAGAGCATCATAATTCTGAAGACTGCGAGAATCCTCAACGGTAAATAAATTTTCCTGTGCGAGTGCCCGCTCTCCCCCATGTCCACTGAAATTTACCACCAATGTACCTTCATCAATGGAAGACAGTAAATCTTGACGCGCCTTGGGGATGCGCCAGGTATTCAAGAACTCCCGGTTGTACGAGATCGCGTAGATCTTCTGCTGGTTGATCTCTGGAGCCAACTTTTTTACTGCAACCGCAACCACATCAGTATTTTGTGTATGTAGATCACGGTCGTTCTGAAGTCCCGCCGTTCCCGTGGGGCCATCATCTGCCAAAAATAGATAGCGGTTCCGCCATTGACCGTAGGTCGCAGGATTCTCATAGTGAATAATCTTGTCGATCATTAACTGGGCTTCATCCACCGTATGTACAGTAAAGCGCCCGATCCCCACATCAACACGTTCATTCAGATGGGCATTCACACCGTCGAATGTATACTGCACATATGGCCACAGCCCTTCATTATCGTCTAACAGTCCGAAATAATCATCGGTCGTATAGGACGTTTGGGGATTCCATGACTCCTCGGTTTCGAACGGTGGAATCAGATTCGGAAATGTTGTCGATGCGTCCAGATTTCGATAGTCAAAATGTCCGTCGCCAAACAGGAGTACATATTTAAGGAGCCGCTCCTCATCGGGACTCCTGTCATAAATGAATTTCAAGTAATCTCTAAGCCCGCGTATATCTTGTTGACCACCCGAGAACTCATTGTAGATTTGATTGATATCAACGACCTCAACAGTCATTCCCTCTGCTCTACGGCGATCCGCCAACGCTCTTGCTTGATCGAAAAACTGGCTTGGAGAAACAATGACAAAATCCGGCCAAGACTGAATCCCATGAAGGTTCTGAGCTGCCACATTGCATGCGGAACCACACACTTCAACCGCATTCAGCGATTGAACCTGATCGGATGTGAACGCAATCAACTCCCGGGGTTGATCAGGAGACATGGCAGTTGCCTGGACTAGGAAAGTACTCCCTTGCGGCTCAACGCCCAGCCAGTGATAGCCTCCGGGTTCGGTGACATCAAGAACAATCGGG
This sequence comes from Rhodothermaceae bacterium, assembly GCA_009838195.1. Classification (NCBI taxonomy): domain Bacteria; kingdom Pseudomonadati; phylum Rhodothermota; class Rhodothermia; order Rhodothermales; family Rhodothermaceae; species Rhodothermaceae bacterium. The sequence goes on from VXSC01000032.1 coordinate 79,100, forward strand.
GTTGAATTGAACCCTTGCAGGACGAATGTAAAGGTTCCTACTTCGGCCAGAGGGGTATTGAATTGGAGTGGGGCTTCTCCCGCCTGTAATACTTTTGGGTAGAATATGCGTACCCAATCGAGAGCAGCCTGAGGCCCCCCTATCTGTTCCTCAAGATCAGCCGTCAGGGTGATGGCCTGGTTCGCCGTCACCGTTTGCTCAAACTCCGTAATTCCTGAACGGGCAATTGAATTGGTTGCGACGTTGCCAACTGGCCCGTAATTGACACTGTGGAGAATACGGCTCTCATCTCTATAATGCAGACTAGCCGCAGGGTTGCTCTGTATGGCTGCCCGAATCTGGTATCTTAATATGCCACTGCCCAATCCGGGTAGTTGGCTATCTTGAAGTATGGTACGCCCTGGACCTGCCCCTGGTATAAGTGCACTCACCCAAGTATGACCGGAATGCCCCCCTTCCCGCCCCCACAGGTACTCATCCAGATCTACAAAAAAGCGCCCATTTACTTCTGAAAGTACGGCCATAACGGGGCTGTCCGTATAGTTCTCCTGTACGTAGGCCTGACTTTCAGCGGTCCCAATATCCAAGAAGTAATAATTGGTGGAGTCAAACGGATGTACATAGTGAGTCCATTCCCGAATGAGTTCTCCGTTCTGGTCCAAAATCGGTCGTCCCCTGGGGTCCGTCAACTGTTTGCTGTACCACCCTCTTGGCCCTTTGCCGTAGAACCATACCGCATCCCCTTCATCAAAACTCCCATCTCCTCCCCCCTGTACAAAAACCTGATTCTCCGCCAAATCTGCAATCCGGGGTGCACTGTTTAGAGCAGGAACCGGCGCCCCTCCATTCCCAAATACTCGGATCTGATCTGGATCAATGTTTCCCACGGAAGCCCCCAGCCCTGGCAAGGACTCAAGAAACGTACGGTCAATCCGATACATTCCTGTCTCGGAGATGGCAATCTTGAAAAATCCCCCATCCGCCAGAACGCTCCGATTTACGTCAAGATGTGGGTTGTCCGATGCGTCATAGCGCCGAATTGGTTCCTGCGAAACAGGATAGGTGACCTCAATGCGCATTCGTCTATAACGTCGCAATCGCTCTGAGGCCAAATCATATGTCACGAGCCGAGCGAGCAAGGTAGCCACCGGCCGTTTTCGAGAAAGCCCCAATCCAACAATTGTCGCCGCCTCGCCGCCAACCCCTTCAATCGGGTCAAACGGGTATTCATCGTACTCTGCCCCCAGCACGCGAACCGAAGGCTGCACCAGAGAGGGAAGATCCATCGCCTCCGAAATCTCTAAGAGCCCACCTACAGATGGCTCCGCATCTCCCCATTCCGCATTCAATTCATAAAGGCTGCGGCCCGGCTCAGATTCAATAAGGCGCAGAGACGCATCCTGTGCTGCAACTGGTATGGAGTTCCCAGTTACTAACAGGAATAAAACGGCAATTATCTTTACCCGATACACCAGTCTAGAAAAACGCCTAAAGGCACTTAATTAAGCTATTGATTCGCACGACTGCAGGTCGCACCTATACACTGGGTAGCTTTTTTCAGGTAATAAAAAATCTTGGGTGAGAGACCAAGTTTACTCGCGCATCCTCTGAGTGTTCCTCAAATCAGAATATCTCCGCCAGCGATCTAGGCATGCAGGTAGCAATGCCTTTCTCCGTTTCATGTAAGCTGGCGACAGTAACTTCGAGATCGTGCTCAAAAAATAGTTGCCATTGATGTTCCAGTGCCTCGCGAAGAAACACCTCCTTTTCCTTCATCGTGATCAGCGGTTGAACATCATAAGCCATAACCCAGGGACCTCGCAAATGATGAACCGTTGGTAAAAGGTCGGCACAAAATACAAGGGAACCCTCCCTTCCACTGACCTTGACCAACTGCTGCGCGGTCGTGTGTCCATTCATCACTAAAAGATCTATCCCTGGAAAAATACTCCCTCCACCAGGATGTGTTTTTAGCTGTCCTGATGCAGCCAACGGCTCAAAATTATGGACGAAAAAAGACGCTCTTTCACGGATATTGGGGTTTCTAGCTACCTCTAGGTGATGCTGCTGCAAATGATAGATGGCATTTTTGAATTTGGGGACGATTCGGGAACCCCTGCGATCTGTACTTCCACCCGCGTGATCAAAGTGCAGATGTGTCAAAATGACATCTGTAACATCATCAACACTAAACCCTGCCTTTTTGAGAGAGGCTTCCAATAAGCATCCCTCCAATGCATAGATATCTCTAAACCGCTGGTCATACTTGTTACCAGCACCATTATCAATGAGAACGAGGCGTCCATCCCCTTCAAGAAGGAGCGATCTCATTGACATCCGGATACGATTGCGATCATCCGGTGGGATCCGGCGCTCCCATAGTACGCGTGGAATAATCCCAAACATTGCGCCCCCATCAAGTCTGAAGCGACCGCACTCAATCGTGTGCAGAGTATAGGGTCCAATCTGTGACATTAACGCTAACTTTTTTCGGGAGGGAAGTCCTTGAAATGTCCATTTGACATTACCCGCTGACGGATTTCCCATTTTTCAACAACCTTGGGGATCAACTCCGCAAGGTATTCACTTAAGAACTGAACCCGCTCGCTCTCGCACTGTACTTCGAGTAAGCCCTGACGTTGATCAAGTGACAATCCACAATTTCGCCCGATTAGCCATGAGACTGAATGCTCGGATTGGTAGTATTGAGGATCTACCGTTCGACCAGCAATTTCCAAAAGTTTAATATGCTGTGCAATCAGTTGCTCTTTTTTGATCAGAGATACCACTTCGGTTGTATCATTGTACTGCTCTACAACTCCCTGCTGATATGCCTTGGCTCTATCTATTCGGATAATTTGAACTCGATGAATTCCTTCAGCTTGGATATCAACTCGGCCATCAGCATATTGCGCGAGAACATGTTCAATATGAGCGACACAGCCAATTTCACTTATCTGTCTGTCATTACCACGTACAATCACAAACGGCACATCCTTAGCCAAGCAGCTGGCGACCATCTCCTTGTAGCGCGGCTCAAATATATGCAGATTTTTCCGCTCGCCTGGATACAATACGGTTTCCAGAAGAAAAAGCCCCAGCTTTTTTGGTATATCGGCGCTCATAGTGAGTTCGTATGAGGGTATCGCGTGTGTGTTTCCTTTCTATGATCTGCTGAATCATGTATCGGCTTCTATTTCTTGGCCTTCTTATTGCACCAATCTCGCTTGCGGATTGTATAGCACAAAGTGGGTTTGGAGGCATGAACCAACTGTCAGAAAAGCTTGTGGAGCAGCGCTGGCAGACTCATAGACAGCTTGATGTTATGGGTGGAGTATCGCTAATTGGTGCGCAGTGGAGAGGTCTTGCGTTACTGAACTTGGAGGCAGCCAATTACCCTTTTGCACTGCGACTGCGTGGAAGTGCGAGACAGGGACCTCTTGGACGTTATGTCCCCGACTGGGACGAAGCCTATGATTTCTTGCGTCTCATTCAGTTTGCCCGCGTTCAGGCAGATAACCATTATGCCCGTATCGGCCCGATTCGAGATATGCGCCACGGGATCGGACATGTGGTCAATCATTTTAGTTCATCTGTCTCCTGGGATGCAAGAACTATTGGAGCTGAACTGGCGTGGACTAGAGGGATCTTTGAATTCAGTGGTTTCACGGCAGACGTACTATTTAACAACTTGGTTGGTGCAAGAGCAAGTCTTGACCTCCCGTATACCAGTGAATTGGGAATTAACTATTCCAATCATCATCCTACCAATTTGACAGCATGGAGTATCGATTTACAGAGCGAACTGTTTGAGACAGGGCGTATCGCCTTTGCTCCCTATGTCAGCTACGCATGGTATACACGATATGGGGATGGGTTGGCATTTGGTGCTGATGTAAGAAGCTTGGGTTTTCTGGATATATTAAGCTTTCGGATAAGAGTCGGGGCTTTCTACAACAGTCGCCATTTCATCCCGGGCTATATAGGAACTCTGTTTAGTGTGAACAACTCCCAGAATCGCATCATCCGTAGTGGAGCAGATTTACAGAGAATCGCATCGGGAGATTTTGCAGGTTTACTTCTTCAGGAAGCTCGCGGCGTCAACGATCTACTCACAGAATTTGAGCTCCAGATCAGGGATACATTCTGGATTGCCTATAGCTGGCGGCGGCATTATGGCGCCCAGCGGCTTAGCGAACTTTACTTCCGACTATTCATGAAGGCGGGTGACTATTTTAATCTTGAGGTTGGCGTTGATCGCTTGGGAGAACGTACATTCGCAGATGTATTCACGGCTTTTTCTGAACAAAGCGCGCTCATTTTTGCCACCGTCCTCCGTATTAGAGGATCAATCTTCCTTCGCACAGAGGCCCGATACACCTTTGAACCTATTGATCCTGTACCCCATTATTTGGTTCAGAGACGCTTTGAACCGACCTTGGGAATTCGTGTGAGTCTTTAGGGAATATGAAGTATAAAGCTTCGTGATCTTCGAAAACCTTGGATCCACAACATTGTGGGGGTTATTGCAACTTCCGCCTAGTCCAAGAATTCCTCGCCCAGTTCCGGTACGTCACTGAAATCGATGTTCTCGCTCTTAGCGACCATGATCTACTCCAGCGTGAGGAGCACTTCGCGGCGCTCATCGACCCACAGGAGTTGATATGCAAGCTCACGCTTGCATATTCTGAGGAATTATATTATATTGGGTCATGTGGACATCTATCGCGCAATCGCTGACCGAACTAGGCGGGCCATCCTGGATGAGCTCGTGAATCGGTCGGGTCAATCGCTTTTCGAGCTTTGTGCACGCCTGATCATGAAACACGGCATTAGTTCCTCGCGACAGGCGGTCTCGCAACACCTAGATGTCCTGGAAGCCGTCGGGCTCATTCGCACGAGACGCGTGGGGAGGTCGAAGCTCCACTGGTTCGTGGGCGCCCCACTCAAGGCAATCAGGAAGCGATGGCCGATTTCAACGGACGAGGACACTTCACACTCAGCAGACGAAAACATCAAGAAATGAGAATCAACCTAGCTGGCGTCTTTGTGGACGACCAACAGAAGGCACTTAGTTTCTACACAGAAACACTTGGCTTTCGGCTCAAACACAACATCCCCCTGGGAGAATACGCATGGATCACCGTGGTATCCGAGGAGGCTCCAGAGGGGACCGAATTGGTGCTTGAGCCTGCTGAACACCCCGCAGTTGGCCCGTTCAGGAAGGCGCTCGTGGAGGACGGGATCCCCTACACCGCCTTCGCGGTCGACGATGTCAGAGCCGAGCACGACCGTCTCGTGGCGAAAGATGTGCGATTCGTGCAGCCGCCAACCGACCTAGGGAATGTCATAATCGCAGTCTTCGACGATACATGCGGCAACCTGATCCAGATCATGGAGGAGAAGACTCAACCGTGACGCTCGTGAGATTAACCACGAATGACCTCTCACGAGTTTGTAGATAGCGGACTACGAAACACCTTCACTCATTTCAATCATACGCTCAATTGGTCTGAGCGCACGTTTGCGGATAGATTCTTCCATGCGAATTTCGGGCAATTCGTAATGCATACAGGTGTATAGTTTCTCGAGCGTGTTCAGACGCATATGTGGACACTGGCTGCAGTTACATCCGCTTTCAGGGGGGGCGGGAATAAAATGTTTGTGGGGGGAATCTTTTCGCATCTGATGCAGAATTCCCTCTTCCGTGGCGATGATAAAGGAATCTCCCTCATCCTCGCGTGCAAAACGGCGGATTGCGCTGGTCGAACCAACAAAATCAGCATGCCGGAGGACCGCCTCCTCGCATTCTGGATGGGCCAATACCTTGGCTGCAGGAAATTCAATTTTCAACGCAAGCAGTTTCCGCTCACTGAAGGTCTCATGAACAATGCAAACCCCATCCCAGATTTTTAATTTGCGCCCTGTCTTCCGTTCAAGCCAGCGACCCAGGTTTCGGTCAGGAGCAAAAATGACCGGCTGAGATTCCGGTATCATTCGTAGTAAGTGCTCTGCATTGGTCGATGTGCAGATAATGTCACTTCTGGCCTTCACTGCAGCGGAACAGTTGATGTAGGACATAACCAGATGATCTGAGTACTGATCACAAAAAACTTGGAATTCATCCGCCGGACACGTATCTGCCAAGGAGCAGCCCGCATTCAGATCTGGAAGTAAAACCTTCTTTTCAGGGCTTAGAATTTTTGCGGTCTCGGCCATAAAATGAACCCCAGCAAACACAATAATATCCGCCGAAGTTGCCGCTGCCTGCCGGGAAAGACCTAATGAATCTCCAATAAAATCAGCGACATCCTGAATTGCAGGCTCCTGATAATAATGCGCAAGCAGGATAGCATTCTTCTCCTTCTTGAGGGCCTCAATCTCCTCATAGAGATCCAGAGCTTGATCCACAGGGTCATCAATGAACCCGATCTGCTCCAATCGACTATCCAGAATATCTTGTGGTACAGGCATGATTCTAAGCTAACATGACACCGCCTGCATCTGCGTATCCACTCTGGCTAACGATCCAAGTGTATTTTTGTGCCGAAATACAACTCAACCATCAGTCATATCCGTACAATAGCAACTGGGGCTCAGTTTTCGTGGAGCCGGCCATCCTGCAATACCAGGATACGGTCACACAATTCACTCAGAGCAGGATTATGGGTGGCGATCACAAAAGCCTGGTTATGAGTCCGGCTCAGGTTGAGTAATTCTTCGTGGAGCATACCAGCGGTTTTTGTATCTAAACTGCCGGTGGGCTCGTCCGCAAGAACCAGTGCTGGCTGATTCATTAATGCACGTGCAACAGCTACGCGCTGCTGCTCTCCGCCCGAAAGCTCTGACGGACGATGGTTTAGACGCGACTGAAGCCCTAATTGCTCAAGAAGAATTGTCGCCCTCTGCTGAGCCTTTTGCAGTGCTTCGCCACCAATCAGTGCTGGCATTGCCACGTTCTCCAGCGCACTGAACTCGGGAAGTAAATGGTGGAATTGAAAGATGAAACCAACCGACTGATTTCTCCAGCGGCTAAGTAGATCATCATTCTGTTGAAAAATATCCTGTCCACCATATGATATGGTCCCTTGATCTGGTCGGTCCAGAGCACCCAACAAATGGAGTAATGTCGTTTTGCCCGTTCCGCTGTCTCCAATGACCGCAACCACTTCACCAGCATTCACCGTCAGAGATACTCCTTGTAACACTTCTAGTCTCCCCCCAGAGCCCGTCTCGAACCCTTTATGCAAATTTATTGCGATTAAGCGGGGCGACATTAAAAAAATCGCGTATTAACTACGTTGGCAAACTTTGAACCAAACGTATACGTGAAGGCAATACTGGTACTGACATAATAGTCAGTAGCAAGTTCACGCTGCTGCAAGAGAATGTCTTCCAGCAACAGCTCTCCTCTTGGCAGAGAGAGTTGATCCTGAATCATTTCAAAACTTCCCTCAAGCTCCAGAGAAAATCCCTGAAAAAGACGTACGGAAATATTCGCAAAAAACTCCGCCCGTCGTTTTGATGGATCATGTAGATATTGAGAGCCCTCCAGTCCGCTGAAAATATCTCCCCAGGGGCGACGAATTGCAACCGTAGCATCCAACTCATGACGGGGCAACCATTCCTGTGTCTTGCCGAAAATCGTTGTCTCAAAATAATCTACGTACTGTATGCCAATTCGGTAAACAAATGTAATGGCGCGACGTGTTGCAACCTCGTATGGGAATAAACTGTACTCGATCCCCGGAACGAAATAAACCCAATGCTTCAGATTTCGATCATCGCGAGTCACATAGTCTAGAAAGACTCCTGTTGACCAATGCGGTCCCAGACTGCGGATCAAATAGCTATCCAGTCCATGTCGGGTGATACTTCTACGCACCGCCGCTCTGCCCTCCCGTTGAATCCGTACCAGATCATAATTGAAATATGGCCGAATTCGCGCCTTCCACTCCTCACTTCGATGATCGGCGAAAAAACCCCACCGCGAATCAAACACCGTACGATTAGATTCTAAATCTAATTCAAAATCTCCACCATACAGATTAAAGACCCAGTGTCTCCACGGATCCTGGCTTAATAATTCCTCCGCTTCAGACTCCCCTCTCGTTACATAGGCAAGTGAAAAAATATCTGTACTCGCCCCTTGACCAAGAAAGGGTGCCAAACCCAGTCGAAGAGCTTCATTGATAATTGCCCTCCTCTCTTCTCGTGATGTATCCTGGTCAAAAACTCGGACTAGGTTCAATTCTGACCCCTCTAATGATCCAAGGCCGATGAAGGACAAGTCGTACTGCCGACCACTAAGCACAGTAAAACTGCTGGTTACAAAGATATGTACGTCGGCTTGATTGGGGTCTCGAACATAGTTGACAAAATCCAATTCTGTACGGATATGAGTTTCTTCACATCGATCACAATCAAGAAAGACACTCAGTCTCTCGCCAACGCCGTTCTGGCCCATAACTTCAGCCGGAATCAACATCAGGAATCCAAGCACAGTGAGTAGATAAACCTTAAGCATCCCGTTCAAGATTGTAATGTTTTATTCTCGTGTGCAGATGTGAGCGTTGAATCCCAATTTTTTTTGCTGTCTGGCTCACATTCCAATTGTTTTCCTCCAGCTTCTGCTGAAGGAACAGACGTTCTGTGTGATCACGGAAGTCCGCAAGTTTACCATAATGCTTAGCCATTGTATGAATCTGATCTTCCTCAGAAGATGCGGGCACGACCAAGTTCTCCACGTCCGACAGGGTTACGGTATCCGTTTCACTCAGAATCATTAGACGTTCAACCACATTGCTGACTTCCCGGACATTCCCGCGCCATGACAACGACGCGAGTTTGTTGATTGCCTCGCTGGTAAAGATTTTAGGTGGAAGTCCATTTCGTTTTGACAGCCGGGAAGCGAAATGGTCAATTAGCATCGACACATCCCCGGTCCGCTCTCTAATTGGAGGCATATTCAGAAGGATCACACTCAGTCTGTGATATAAATCTTCCCGAAATTTCCCCTCGTCAATAGCGACGCGTAGATCCTTGTTCGTCGCAGCAACCACACGGACATCTACATTGATCGTACGCTCCCCACCTACCCTGGTAAGTTTGTTTTCCTGCAGAACCCTCAGAACTTTTGCCTGAGCGGGCATGCTCATGTCACCAATCTCATCAAGAAATAGTGTGCCACTGTGTGCTTGTTCAAATTTTCCGATTCGCTGGCGGTTCGCACCTGTAAACGAGCCTTTTTCATGACCAAACAACTCACTTTCGATAAGTTCTGAGGGGATTGCGGCGCAATTCACTGCGACCATTGGCCCTTCCCTGCGGAGACTTTGAGTATGGATCCAGCGCGCTGCCAATTCTTTTCCTGTACCAGGCTCCCCGGTGATGAGTACCCGGGCCTCGGTAGGACCAACACGTTCGATCAATTCTTTCACCGCATGCATGGCCCGACTATCACCCAACATAGGCACAAGAACACTCCCCTGTTGCTGCTTCAAGGCTTGTCGCAACCGCCGATTCTCAATCACCAGCTTTCCTCGCTCAACCGCAGAACGAACGGTAACCAAAAGATGTTGTAGGTCTGGCGGCTTTTCGATGAAATGGAACGCCCCAGATTGCGTGGCTTCTACAGCGGTCTTGATATCTGCATGACCACTGATCATAATTACAGGTAACTCCGGCCATGTCTCCACACATGTAGCCAGAACCTGCAACCCATCCTGCTTTGGCATTTTAATGTCCAGAAGAACCACATCAAATGTGGATTTTCTGAGCTTATTTAACGCTTCTTCGCCATCCGTTGCTTCTTCAACCACAAGGTCTTCGTACTCCAGGATCTCCCGAAGTGTCCTTCGAATACTTACCTCGTCATCGACAACCAGCACACGGGATGCAGACATTCCTATTTACTGAAGAGCCAGCACAAGACCTAACATATAGTCAAATTCATCGACTAGATCTGTTTCCGGGTATCGCTCTTTCGCTTCAAGAATTATCTCTTCTGCGGTATCCAATTCGCCGGATTCCACATAAGCCCGCGCGGCTGAGCGCAGATAATACGGGCTCTGCACTTGATTATCGTCCATCTCAGCGGCACGTTTGAAGAGGTCTGCTGCAAGTGAATAATCCCCCTGCATCTCATGAATTGCGGCACGGCCGGCCGTTGCACTGGCTCCGAGAAAATCGTCACTCGCGTTGAAATTTTCAAACTGCTCCAAGGCCTGCTCGTACTCTTCTAATTCAAAAAGGGCGTTGCCTGCATAAAATCTGGCAGTATTCCCGGCAGGGCTACTTCCATAGCGATCAATAATATCCAGAAGCCCTAGCGTTTCGCCACTACCATCCAAAGCCACCTGATATTCTCCCCTTTCGTACTCAAGAATAATGGCTCCCAGGCGTTCCTGAGCCTGCGTATTCCGCTCACCCTGGATGTAATTAAATCCAAATATTCCCGCGATAACCGCAATAACACCAATAGCGATGCCAGTAAAGACATTCCGGTTTCCATAATAGGCCGCCAATATGGGAGTGTACCAGCTTTTGCTTGATTCAGCCCGTTGACTGCCTCTTTGTCCTGTCACTCCTTTCGGAGCTTTCATTTTTGCCATTCTACAATTCTACGTTTGAGTGACTCAAGGAAGTATCTCCTTGCAAAATCTTCATGTAATTGAGATACCATCTAATCCTCATCCAATTTCGGATGATCAAACCTTCTACGATTCTGACTGGGTTCGTTCTAACATGCAGAACAAGCCTGGAAGCCAGCCCATGTAATCATTTTTTGTACTTGTTCGTTTTACCGTCTTTTGTGAAAAATGCTCAATCTGAAAACCTTCAGCTGATCTATCGAAACTTGGAAGAATAGATCCGTGGGTTTTCTTGCTCAACTTTGTCCTATTCAAAAACAACTTAATTAACCTAAGAATGGCTTATAAACTTGCAATCAATGGCTTCGGTCGTATTGGCCGTCTCGCGCTTCGTTCGATCTTAGAGCGCAACATTACGGCATTTGATGTCGTTGCGGTAAACGATTTGACGGATGCAGCCACACTTGCACACCTATTCAAATATGATTCAGTTCACGGCAAATGGCCGGGAAACGTCTCCATAGACGGAAATAGTCTGTCTATTGGCAACCACAAAATCCCCGTCCTCAGTGAACGCGATCCTGCGAATTTGCCCTGGTCTGACCTCGACTGTGATATTGTCATCGAATCAACCGGATTTTTTCGGAGTCGCGACACAGCTGCAAAGCATATTGGAGCTGGTGCCAAAAAAGTCGTTATTTCTGCCCCCGCCAAGGATCAAGTCGATGCAACGGTCGTGCTCGGAGTGAATGACCATATCCTAACGGGACAAGAAGAAATCATCTCTAATGCCAGTTGTACGACCAACTGTATCGCCCCAATGATTAAGGTGGTCGACGATGCCTTTGGAATTCAGGGTGGTTTGATGACAACCGTGCATGCTTATACAGGCGGCCAGAAATTACTGGATGCTCCGCATGGCGATCTAAGACGTGCACGGGCTGCTGCCTATTCCATTGTACCAACGACCACCGGTGCCGCAAAAGCCGTGGGCTTGGTCCTCCCTCATATGCAGGGAAAACTTGATGGAATGGCACTCAGAGTTCCGATCCCAAGTGGCTCTCTGACTGACCTTACCGTCCAGGTCAATGCTTCCCCGAGCAAAGAAGAGGTCAATGCTGCATTTCATGCCGCGGCCAATGGAGCCCTGCAAGAAGTCATGGAGTTCTGCACGGACCCCATTGTATCCATTGACATCGTTCACAATCCTCACTCTGTGATTTTTGACAGCCTGGCAACAATGGTTCAGGGCAATACGGTCAAGGTCTTGGGCTGGTACGATAATGAATGGGGATATGCCAATCGGGTCGTCGACATTGCCGCCTTATTGATGAAAAAAGCTGGCTGAGGTCAGCATCACCACTGATGCCGAAATTAACCCTCAAAGATTTAGATCTGCCCGGAAAGTGTGTACTGGTACGCGTGGACTTCAATGTACCTCTGCAATTATCTGAGAAGACCAGTTGCTATGAAGTAGTTGACGACACGCGTATCCGCGCTGCTTTGCCTACCATCCAAACAATCACGCAGGCAGGCGGGAAAGCCGTACTCTTAAGCCATTTGGGACGCCCGAAAGGGCAGCCTGATCCACAATACAGTCTGGCACCGGTTGCCGATTGTTTGAGCGAGCTCTTGGGTACGACTCCACGATTTTCGAGCGAAACAATTGGACCCGTCGTGCAGAAAACCGTTCGCAACATGCCGAACGGTAGCGTAATCCTGCTTGAAAACACCCGCTATTTCCCCGGAGAAACGAAAAATGATCCAGACTTTGCGGCAGAGCTGGCAAAACTCGGAGATCTCTTCGTAAATGATGCCTTTGGAACCGCCCACAGGGCGCACGCCTCAAATGTTGGGGTCGCGAGTCACCTCTCTCTGGCTGCTGCCGGACATTTGCTGGAAAAAGAATTGGTGCAATTGGGGCATGCCCTAAAGGCCCCTACTCCACCTACGGTTGCCCTTTTAGGAGGAGCAAAGGTATCTGATAAGATTGGAGTAATCACGAATCTACTGGAGATTGTGGACCATATCCTGATCGGCGGGGCGATGGCGTATACGTTCCTAAAAGCAAAGGGAATACCCATCGGTAGCTCCCTCGTAGAAGAAGATCGTCTGAGTGATGCCCTGGCGATGCTGGACAGAGCTCAAGGAAAACTCCTTCTTCCCAGCGATCACATTGTCAGTACTGCCCTGGATGCATCGGAGGAATCGAAAACCGTGTCAGGAAGCATTGAAGATGGATTTATGGGGCTAGATATTGGTCCGGAAACCGTTCATACTTACACCCAGAAAGTCCAGAATGCCAACACCTGCATCTGGAATGGCCCCATGGGGGTGTTTGAGGTGCCGTCGTTTGCGTCTGGAACCAAAGCCATGGCACAAGCGATGGCTTCAGCGACCCGCAATGGCGCAGTAACGATTATCGGCGGAGGGGATTCCGTGGCCGCTATCAAACAGTTACATCTGCATACAGAAGTGACGCATGTATCTACCGGCGGCGGTGCCATGCTGCAATTCCTTGAAGGAAAATCCCTTCCTGGCCTAGATGCGCTGACCGATCAAGCCTAAGTTCTTGCGGGTTTTGCTGGAATTTTGATCCAAAAACCGCTGGTCTTGTAAGTCGCGGGTAGGATATAATCCCTCTTCCTATCTTTCTGATGGATCTGCCTCTGAATTCTGATCCCAATAAATATAGTCTGTATATTTCTGGTGTCCCGGAGTAAGACAAGGAGGTGTAATAATGGATCGTCGTGAATTCGTCCGAAAGGCTGCCCTAGTTTCTGCTGTTGGCCCGTTTATACGTACACCTCCACGCATTCAACGATATCGGGTTGGACTAATTGGTTCCGGCTGGTGGGGAATGAACATCCTCCGCACCGCCATTGCCTCGGGCACTACAGATCCGGTTGCACTCTGCGATGTGGATGACACACATCTCCAACAAGCGGCGGATGAGATTGCGCAAATGACAGGATCACGCCCCGCAGTCTATCGGGACCACGAGGCGTTGTTTATGGAGCAGAACTGTGATATCGCGATTATTGCCACACCGGATCACTGGCACGCACTTCCTGCCATCACTGCCATAAATGCCGGGGCTCATGTCTACCTCGAAAAACCAGTCAGTCATACAATTGACGAGGGGAAGGCAATCCTGAGAGCGGCTCGACTACAGGACCGGATTGTACAAGTTGGTACTCATCGCCGCGTCTCGTCCCATAATTTATCCGCTCGTAATTTTTACAAGGCCGGCAGGGTCGGCAGAGTTGGCATGGTTCGCGCCTTCGTACATTACGGTGGCAACCGAGGAGAGACCGTACCCGACACTGCAATTCCAGAAGGCCTAGACTGGGATCGCTGGATTGGCCCAGCGCCCTACCGACCCTTTAATCGTTCCATTCACCCGCGTGGCTTCCGGCAATACCTGGATTTTGCAAATGGACAATTGGGCGACTGGGGAATCCATTGGCTTGATCAAATCCTCTGGTTCATGGATGAAGAGCCCTTCCCTCATACGATTACCTCTACCGGGGGAAGGCATATCCGTGAAGATTCAAGCGATGCACCAGATACTCAGGTTGCTACGTTTGCCTTTGAGAAATACACCGCGACTTGGGAGCATCGTCTCTACGGTGCAAATAGCTCGGAAAAATCCAATATCGGCTGCTATTTTTATGGAACCAAGGGTATTCTGCACCTCGGGTGGCTGGATGGTTGGACCTTTTATCCCAGCAATTCCCGCGATTCGACTGTTCACGAAGAAGCAGTCTTGGATCAGCCAGACAGTCAAAATATTCGCGCCCTATGGGATGACCTCATCCGTTCTATCGAATCTTCAAGTACACCAGCATGTGACATTGAATATGGATACCGGGCAACCAACATGTGTCTCGCGGCGATGATTGCCCTCAAAGTCAAACGTGCAATCCACTGGAATCACGTCCAGGATACTATCATTGGGGATCCTGCGGCGCAGGCACTCATGCGCCGACCGTACCGAGAGCCATGGACCTATCCAGAGATTTGATCTTACCGCGAACGATGCCCCCATCAGGGTCGAAACCGGAATTCTTCCCTTCCAGTACGCTCAACCGATAAGCTCTGTTGCAACTGCCTCCCCTAGCTCAGGAATCCACGCGTTCAAGGAGCCACGCAGTGTAGAGAAGTCCACTCCAGTAGGGTCGGATTAGCCGCAGGCCGGCATTATGACAGATCTGCCGGATTCGATCTGGGCCAACATAAGCAATACCGGCTTCAAGCCTTTTGAGAAGACGCTCCTTTTTCTTGCCAGTATACCCTCTAAGATCCATGTATCGTATCCATGCATCATAGAACAACTCGAAATAAGGTTCGGATTGATCTCCATGTAAATCGAAAAGGATGACGGTTCCGCCAGGCTTAACACGCTGTGCAATACTCTGCATGAACGCATCCTTGGATCCATCATCCGATAGAAAATGCATTACATTTATGGCAGTCGCCGCATCAAATTGATGGCCGATCTCAAGTTCGTGGGTATATACGTTGTGAAACCGCACACGTGAGGATACCCCTAAATGCTCGGCGACCTGCTGTGAATATTCAACCATAGACCGGGACGGATCTACGCAGTCAAATTCCCATCCACTTACCGATGGAGCGAACACTTCAATTTCCCGACCAGTACCACATCCTACAATCAGTATCTGGGCCTTTGAACCTAACCGCTCTTGGAGAAGCGCTAAGGTGGCAACGAAAAGTTCATCATAGCCTGGGATCACCCGACTGGCGAGTTCTTTGTACTCCTCGCCATAATCTCCATCAAAATTAAATGCTTTCGGATCTTTCACTTATCTTCCCTGTGAATGGTTTAAGCTTAGTTTGAAGCCAGCTAAATTTTCTGAAAAATGGCAAACATTATTCTCTCACCAGATTGGGCGCTAAAGGAAAGCACCTGCACAACAAGGGCAGCATATACGAATCGACGCAAGTTTGTTCAATCTCTCGGGCTAGGTGCAATAGGGTTTGCCGCTTTTGGAGGATGTTCGGCACAAAGCCGGAATATGGTTGACGGTCCTTTGGATAAAATCCCAGACAATGCGCCACGTGACGGATTTCCCGCGCAAAGGAATGAATCCTACGCCGTTCCCGAGAGGGAAGTGACCGAACGCCTCGTTGCTTCATCTTACAATAATTTCTATGAATTCATTAATCAGGGAGATCTGAAGAATGTGTGGCCACTGGTGGATGACTATATACCCTTCCCGTGGACATTACAGGTACGAGGGCAGGTTGAAAAGAGACAGACTTGGGATCTGACACAGTTGATCAAATCCATGCCTCTTGAAGAACGTGTCTATCGCTTTAGATGCGTGGAGGCTTGGTCCATGACAATCCCCTGGACAGGATTCCCGCTTTCCAGTCTGATCAATAAGTGTAACCCGAGGTCATCGGCAACGCACGTTAAATTCACATGTGTCGATCGTCCAGATCAGCTGCCCGGACAAAAGAAAGCTACCTGGTACCCCTGGCCATACTTTGAAGCGTTACGGATGGACGAGGCGATGAATGAGTTGGCCTTTGTCGCGGTTGGCATGTATGGGGAGCCTCTTCCGAAGCAGAACGGTTCACCTCTTCGACTAGTCCTGCCTTGGAAATATGGCTACAAGGGCCCTAAAGCCATTACTCATATTGAGTTTACGCGCAAGCAACCTGGTACTTTCTGGAATGAATTGCAGCCTAGGGAGTATGGATTTCTCTCCAATGTCAATCCCAATATTCCCCACCCTCGCTGGAGTCAGGCGTCAGAACGCTTTCTGCCGAGCGAAGATGTAGAAAGACGAATCCGCACGCAGTTATTCAATGGATACGATGAATGGGTTGGGGATTTATATCCCGATGAACCGCGCTCTCCTGCCGGCCCAATTATTCGATAACCCTCAATTCTACCCGCGGCGAAGCGACCGATTCCAAAAATAAGCCAGCACCCCTGAGAGGATTGCCCCTATCAGGCTGATACCCATCTGAGACGCTGCGATGAGCCAGTGAGCCGGCATCAAGCGATCAATCACAATTTCCTGCGACGCTCCCGGTCGCACATGCACACGGAGTGAGTCCTGCCCCTTCACGCGAGACCAAAGAGATTGAGGGAGTGACATTCTTTGGCGATCAATCGTTTGGCCATCGGGTAAGGTTACCTGAAGGTTGATGTACCCATAGGTTACGTCTGCGCGATTTGTCACATCAAACTCCTTCACTTTTGCGATTGCAGGTACACCTTGATTCCATGTCTCTCTTAACTGTACAGCAACTAGGCCCTGATTCACGGCCAAACAGACCAGTATGAATGGGATTCCCCAAAAAATCCTCGCGATTACTCTTACCATCAGGATCCCAATTCCTCAGCTTAGGAATAAGTATGGCTTCCACGTCTCTTCAATATAGCCGACATAGTCACGAATAAACATGACATGGCTGGGTCGAAACGGTTTCCGGTAGAGAGGCATATTTGCCTCTTCAGGAGTTCGGTCTCCTTTCCGGTTATTACAGGCAATGCACGCAGCGACCAAGTTGGTCCAATGATCTTTCCCGCCTCGAGATCTGGGTAAAACATGATCCACCGTTAGTGAGTCACGTCGATTACAATACTGGCATCTGTGACCATCTCTGCGAATTACATTTTTGCGAGATAACATGATATTCCGATACGGGACACGTACATATCCCCGGAGCCGTACAATACTCGGACAGGGCAGTTTGATCGAAGGGGATCGAAGGAAATAGTCTGGCACACTCTCAACAAGGTCCGCTTTGTTCAAGTGAACAAGCACCACCGCTCGACGCACCGTACAGACCGTCAGAGCACTGTAGTCATGATTTAGTACAAGCACATGCGCCTTCATCCGACCTGCGGATTGGGTGCTGAAACGCACATGCTACAGACTTGGAATACTTGAGTAGCGAAGATCTTAGGGGTAACTTGGCGCAGTTAAATCAGGTAAGCGCCGGATTGCTCCAAACATAAAATATTTCTCAATCGAATTCCAGTACCTCTACACAGTCTCCCCTCTGTATGACACCTGTGCTTTCTGGAACCAAATTTTCTCCGAAGTACACCTTCCCATCCCTTTTTCGAAAACTGCTCAATGTACGCAGCGGTTCCTTGCCCCGTAAAGCCGTGTCCTGATCCACCGTTGTGATGGCACATCGCGTGCAAGGCTTCACAACGGAAAAAACGATGTCCCCAATTCGGATCCGCTTCCAGGTGTCTTCACCAAATGGACGATCTCCAGAGACAACCACATTCGGTCTGAACCGCCCCATCGGAATAGGGGTGGATAACTTCCTGTTTAAGGCTAGAAGAGAGGCCTTTGTGGTACAGAGCAAAGGATACCCGTCAACGAAGGAGACTGTAGTCCCTGGCTTGGCATAGGCAGGATCTGCCAATCGTGAATTGGTGTCATACATGTGTACCAGGCGAACTGTGCGCTCGAGAAAAGTACTCAGCCACACATTAACCTGATCGGAAGCTACCCGCGCAATAACGGAATCCCGCCATATTGAGACCTGAAGGATCGGGGCCGTTTCTCCAGGAACGTCTACGAATATGCTCTCCTGTCCGAATGCAGATAGCATGACCTTTTCCCCAGGCTGAGGTACAGCCTGAATCAATGACATGTGCGGAATTGTTCTCTGGGTAAGAAAATTAGCCTCATCATCAACGATCATCCAGCGCCGATCTCCAGCAAGCCCCCAGGGTTTTACTTCTGCGCGTATCTGTGTGACGCGATGTGTAGACTTGATTGGATATATATACAACTCCTCGAGAATCATGATAATGTGTCGAATCGGTTCATAGAACGATTCAATCTACTTGACATTCCCAAAATAAAAATGCAAAAGTCCTGCAAAACAAACAAAAATCGCTAACTTGCAGAAATTCTTGAATTTTATTGAACATGGAAACTACCGTACCGTCTACAGATATTCGATATGAACCGAATGAAACCCCGCCACTGCCTCTTACCATTGGCCTGGGTTTTCAAATGGCACTCCTAAGTATTGCCGGTATCGTGCTGACCCCAGCCGTTGTGATTCGTGCTGGAGGCGGAAGTGACGAGTACCTAGCTTGGGCCGTTTTTGCTGCAGTAGTGGTCAGCGGAATTTCCACCATCCTCCAGGCTTTAGGGAAATTCAGAATTGGCGCCGGCTATGTCCTGCTCATGGGAACGTCAGGAGCGTTTATTGGAATTTGTATTGGGGCGTTAAATGAAAGTGGTCCAGCCACTATGGCGGCCTTGGTGATCGTTTCCTCACTCCTTCAACTTCTCTTTGCCACCAAGCTTTCCAAGTTCAGGCGAGTCCTGACTCCCACGGTGACGGGCACAGTCATTATGCTTATCGCTGTGACCGTCATGCCCATCTTGTTCGAAATGATGAGTCAGATTCCGGAAGGAACCTCCTTGTCAGGAGCAGCCGTTAGTGTAGGTACTGCGCTGATCATCATGGTCCTCCTCGCAATCAAGGCAAGGGGGATCCTTCGGCTATGGGCACCAATGATTGGCGTTCTCGCTGGAACTATTGTCTCCGGTTTTTATGGCCTTTATGATGTCCAATCTATTCAAGATGCCGAATGGATTGGAATTCCCTCCATAGCAGGGTGGCCGGGTATGGACCTAACGTTTAGCCCCATCTTCTGGGCTTTCCTCCCCGCCTTTATTTTTGTTACCATGATCGGGGCCATTGAGACGGTCGGAGATTCGATCGCAATCCAGCGGGTCTCTTGGCGAAACCCTCGCGCATCGGATTTTCGTACGGTACAGGGAGCACTCATGGCTGACGGGATCGGCAACTTTCTCTCGGGAGTCACGGCAACGATTCCCAACACAACTTACTCCAGCTCCGTCTCAGTGGTTGAACTGACCGGCGTTGCTTCCAAGGCTTGCGGAGTTGCGATTGGGATCATCTTCATTTTTCTGTCGGTGAATCCCAAATTCCTTGCCGCAATTCTTGCAATCCCCGCGCCCGTAGTGGGTGCGTTCGTGACCGTTTTGATTGCGATGCTCTTTGTGCTGGGGATGAAGATTGTGATTCAGGACGGAATTAACTATCGAAGTGGGTTGATTTGCGGGATCTCATTCTGGATTGGATCTGGGCTTCAAAATCGCGCCATTTTTCCAGAATTTTTTGACGGCTTGGCTGCTGGGGCATTCGAAAATGGAATGGTGAGCGGTGGACTCATTGCCATTTTACTGACAATTCTGTCCGAACTGACTTTCAAGGCCCGGAAACGTATTCAAACGAGCCTGAGCGTTGATGCACTTCCCGAACTGCAAGCCTTCATTCGCAAATTTTCCAAAAGCCATTCCTGGTCATCCGGTTTCACAATTCGCGTTGAGGGGGCAGTTGAGGAAGCACTCCTGATCTTATGTAGCCAAACCGACCCAGACATAAAAGATGGGGTCCTTCAACTGATGATCAAAGGGGAATCAGATCGGGCGACTTTAGAATTTGTCGCTGCAGATTCTACCGAAAATCTTCAGGATCGAATTGCACTTATGGGATCCGATATCTCCTCCGTAAATCTTGAAAGAGATATATCCCTCCGAATGCTGAAACACCTGACCACCTCTGTACGCCATGAGCGTTATCATGGGACCGAGATCATCGTTCTGGAAGTACACAAGTCAACTGCAATCCCTAACGAGATTGCAGTCTAATGGGCGAGGCCAACTAAACCTTGAGTTCCAGCACCGGCTTGACCCTCTTGATCGGGGGCTGGCTGGGAGCTGAATCGCCTCCTGCAGACTGCTCAATGTCAGCACTAATTGAGGCTTGCAGTTCTTCCAGTTCACTCTTGGAGCCGACCACAATATCGCGGAATCGACGTTGTCCCGTTCCGGCTGGAATCAAGTGGCCAACAATTACATTTTCCTTGAGTCCGTAAAGCGGGTCAACTTTCGCTGCGATTGCTGCCTCTGTGAGCACCTTGGTAGTTTCCTGGAATGAGGCGGCCGATATGAACGAGTCAGTCGCAAGAGCTGCCTGCGTGATCCCCAAAAGTATTGGTTCCCCAACAGCGGGCTGCGCTTCACGTACAGTAACCTCTTTGATATCCCGTCGCTTCATTTCTGAATTCACCTCTCGCAGCTGGCGTCGATCTACCAGAGAACCGATACGCAGTCCCGAGTCTCCTGCATCCGTAACCACAAACTTGTCATAAAGGGCATCGTTGAGCTCTTCAAGCTGGAATCGTGCGATTCCTTCCTCTTCCAGAAGTGTTGTATCGCCTGGATCGGTAACACGTATTTTCTGCATCATCTGACGCACAATTACTTCAATGTGCTTGTCATTGATGGCAACCCCCTGCAACCTGTATACCTCCTGAATCTCATTCACGAGATATTCCTGCACTGCTCGAGCACCTTTAATTCGAAGGATATCCCTTGGGGAAATCTGTCCATCCGAAAGCGCATCCCCGGCACGAACAAAATCATGCTCATTGACCAGAATATGCTTCTGCAGCGAAACAAGATAGGAGTGCTCATCTATCCCATCACGACTCGTGACGATAACTTCCTGTGCACCACGCTTCCTGCCACCAAAACTCACTACCCCATCAATCTCGCTGACTACAGCAGCGTCGGTTGGTGTCCGTGCTTCAAAAAGTTCAGTCACACGAGGCAAGCCACCTGTAATATCACGAGTCCTGGCCGACTGCCTCGGGATTTTTGCCAATACTTCGCCCGCCTGCACAAAATCTCCCTCATTCACCTGTAATCGTGCACGAACCGGCAACGGATATTCCCGATGACTATCGTCATCCATAAATACCCGAAGTGCAGGAGTGAGTGAACGCTCTCTGCTCTCAATAATTACCTTATCCTTTCGGCCAATGAACTTGTCAGATTCTTCCCGTAATGTTGTGCCTTCAATAATGTCCTGGAATTGGATAGAGCCAGACACTTCAGATAAAATCACACTATTGTAGGGATCCCAACCGGCAAGAACCGCGTCCTTATCCACCATTTCCCCATCTGATACAAGGACTTCGGCACCAAACGGAATGATGGACGCAAACAGCTGTCGATTTTCCTCGTCAACGATGCGAATCTCACCTTGTCGGGTGAGAACAATTTCCGCTGGGCCATCGGCACTCTCAAGTGAAACCGTGCGCAAATTTTCAAAGACCACCCGGCCTCCGAATTTGCTTCTGATTGTGCTGTCTGCCTCAATCCGACTGGCGGTCCCACCAACGTGAAACGTACGCAGGGTCAGCTGTGTACCTGGTTCACCAATGGATTGTGCTGCCACAATACCGACTGCCTCCCCCGACTCCACAAGCCGCCCGGTACCCAGGTTACGCCCATAACACAAAGAACATGTGCCCCGCTTCTCTTCGCAGGTAAGGACGGAACGAATTTCTACCCGTTCAATGCTGGTTCCCGCAATATGCTTGGCCTTTTCTTCATCAATCATCTCATTGGCAAGCACAATCACTTGATCCGTAAGTGGATCACGCACATCATGCAATGATACGCGGCCAAGAATCCGGTCCGCTAGTGGTTCCACGACCGTCTCATTGTCCTTGAGTGAAGTAATTCCAATCCCTCGCAATGTACCGCAGTCATATGACGTAATCGTCACATCCTGTGCTACATCTACAAGACGACGAGTCAAATAACCGGCATCCGCAGTTTTGAGGGCCGTATCTGCAAGGCCTTTTCGTGCACCGTGTGTTGAGATGAAGTACTCCAGCA
Source organism: Rhodothermaceae bacterium (assembly GCA_009838195.1). NCBI lineage: Bacteria > Pseudomonadati > Rhodothermota > Rhodothermia > Rhodothermales > Rhodothermaceae > Rhodothermaceae bacterium. The sequence continues at coordinate 101,430 of VXSC01000032.1, forward strand.
CCGACAATCCTTCCTTGAAATTTGACACAATCGGGTTTTCGATGATCTCGCCTGCAGAGCCAACCAAGCTTTTTTGCGGCTTCGCCATAAGCCCACGCATTCCCCCCAATTGCCGGATCTGCTCTTTTGAACCACGAGCGCCTGAATCCGCCATCATGTAGATTGCATTAAAGCCATCTTCATGCTCTTTCAGCGTATCAAAGAGAACCTCAGATACGCTATTGTTCGTCCGGGTCCAGATATCTATAACCTTGTTATAGCGCTCATTATCAGTGATATAGCCTTCCTCGTAATTATCATAGGCCTTGGCAACCTCGGTCTCCGCCGTGTTGATGAGGTCCATCTTTTTATCTGGAACAACGATGTCTGCCAGTGAAAAGGTGAGTCCAGCCGTTGTCGCACGCTCAAAGCCAGCCCGCTTAATTTCATCCAGAAAACGAGCAGTCTGTGGGAAGTCTGTCGCCGTCAATACCTCTCCGATGATACGCCTCAGATTCTTTTTCGTCAGCACATCATTGATATAGGGCACACCATCCGGCACAACTTCATTAAACAATACGCGGCCGACCGTTGTATCGATGACCTCTCCCGTACTCAATCGGACCTTGATTTTGGCATGAACATCAACCATTTGCTGATCAAAGGCCTGTCGGACCTCTGATAAAGAGGAAAGCTTCATCCCCTCCCCTTTGCAACCCGAACGTGATTTTGTCAGGTAGTACAGACCAAGAACCATATCCTGTGTCGGTACTGTAATGGGACCACCATGAGCTGGCGAGAGGATGTTGTGGCTTGACAACATCAAAATCATTGCCTCCATGCATGCATCATGCCCCAATGGGACATGAACAGCCATCTGGTCCCCATCAAAGTCAGCATTAAATGCCGTACACACAAGGGGATGTAGCTGGATCGCTTTTCCTTCTGTCAGGACCGGCTGGAATGCCTGAAAACCCAGTCGATGGAGCGTGGGTGCTCGGTTCAGCATAACCGGACGTCCCTGAATTACTTTTTCCAGAATGTCCCAGACCTCTGACGTTCGTTTGTCAACGATCTTCTTGGCACTTTTCACGGTTTTGACAATGCCTCGCTCAATCAGCTTTCTGATCACAAATGGCTTAAATAACTCGACAGCCATTTCTTTCGGGATACCACACTGGTGCAAATCAAGCTCCGGGCCTACCACAATGACGGAGCGCCCAGAGTAGTCTACGCGTTTCCCCAACAGATTCTGGCGGAAGCGTCCCTGCTTCCCCTTGAGCATATCCGAAAGGCTTTTTAATGCCCGATTCGAATCGCTGCGCACTGCATTTACCTTTCGGGAATTATCAAATAGACTGTCCACAGCCTCCTGAAGCATCCGTTTTTCATTCCGCAGTATCACTTCCGGCGCTTTAATATCAATCAGGCGTTGCAGCCTGTTGTTGCGAATGATCACTCGGCGGTAAAGATCATTCAGGTCACTCGTAGCAAACCTGCCACCTTCCAGGGGAACCAGAGGGCGTAGCTCAGGCGGAATTACAGGAATCACACGCAGGACCATCCACTCTGGATAATTATCTAACCGCCGATTCGCATCTCTGAAGGCCTCCACCACAGTCAGACGCTTAATCGCATCTGCTTTGCGCTGCTGGCTGCTTTCCGTCTTGATCTGAAATCTGAGCTCATGCGAAAGCTCTTCCAATCGAAGGCGCTTCAACATAAATTCAATCGCCTCACCCCCGATCATCGCAATAAACTTCTCGGGATCATCATCAGAGAGACGATTATTGTCTTCTCTGATCTTGTACAGGATCTCGTAATAGTCCTCTTCTTTCAGAAGTTGGTTGTCCTCAATTCCATGTTCAGCGGCGCACCCGGCCTGGACAACCACATATTCCTCAAAGTAAATGACTTTCTCCAGCTTCTTCGTCCGAATATTGAGCAGGTGCCCAATCTTGTTCGGCATAGTACGGAAGTACCAGATATGCACAACAGGAACAGACAAGGCAATATGCCCCATGCGCTCACGTCGCACACTCTTTTGGGTCACTTCCACACCACAGCGATCACAAATAATTCCCTTGTAGCGAATGCGTTTGTACTTGCTGCAGTAGCACTCCCAATCTTTGACGGGACCAAAAATGCGCTCGCAGAACAGCCCATCCTTCTCGGGCTTAAAACTGCGATAATTAATCGTCTCCGGCTTAAGAACCTCACCATGACTCCGATCCAGAATTGTCTCTGGCGAAGCAAGGTTAATGGTGATGGATGAAAAAGCTTTACTCTGTGATGGGGTATTCCCGTACGGCATAATGCGGTCAACCTGGCTATTTAGAGTTGAATGGGTAACGACCAATCTTACTGGTCAAGTGACACCTCGAGACCGAGTCCCTGAAGCTCCCGGACGAGCACGTTAAAGCTCTCCGGGATACCAGCCGATGGCATATTCTCACCCTTAACGATACATTCATATGCCTTTGATCGGCCATGAACGTCATCACTCTTATAGGTGAGCATCTCCTGTAATACATTGGAAGCTCCATAGGCATACATTGCCCAGACTTCCATTTCTCCCAACCGCTGACCACCAAACTGTGCCTTACCTCCCAGCGGTTGCTGGGTGATGAGGCTATACGGGCCAATGGAGCGGGCATGAATTTTATCGTCGACTAAATGGCTAAGCTTCAGCATATAAATTTGGCCAACCGTTGTCTTTTGGTCGAACGGTTCCCCCGTCAAGCCATCATACAACTGCGTCCTTCCGTCCACGGGTAAACCTGCTTCCTCCATATTTTCGATCAGGTCTTGCATCGTTGGCCCATCGAAACTTGGCGTTGCAAAGCGCTTCCCTAGCTTCGCACCTGCCCAGCCAAGAAGGGTCTCATAAATCTGCCCCAAATTCATTCGGGAGGGGACTCCAAGAGGGTTGAGTACGATATCAACCGGCGTACCATCCTCAAGGAATGGCATGTCTTCCACCGGAACAATACGAGCTACTACCCCCTTGTTGCCGTGTCGCCCGGCCATCTTATCTCCTACCTGAATCTTACGCTTCTTGGCCACATAGACTTTAGCGAGTTGGACAATTCCTGGAGAGAGTTCGTCTCCCATTTGTGCCCGATGGCGCTCACGTTTGAATTTGGCATCAATCTGATCGAAGGCTTTATTGAAATTCTCAAACAACTTCTTCAGATGATTGTCTGCCCCGCGTTTCCCTTTCACTGAGAAATGTGGATTCAACTCATATGGTTGGACATCCTTAAAGTCTGATTCCAGAATTTTTGCACCTTCCGACACGACAATTTCGCCGTGCTGAGACTCAAGATTAGTTTTTGCAGTGCATCCCTTCGAAAGTTCAAAAAATTTCTCCGAGAATTCCACTTGCAACTTCGTTAATTCACGCTCGAAGGTATTTTCGATCTCGGCAAGTTGCTGATGTTCGCGTTTCTTTGATTCAGGATCGGAACTGCGTCGACTGAAGAGTTGTGTGTCAATGACCACACCTTCCATCCCAGGAGGTGCTTTCAATGAAGCATCCTTCACATCACCTGCCTTATCACCAAAGATTGCTCTAAGTAGCTTTTCTTCAGGAGTGGGATCGGTCTCCCCCTTTGGAGTGATCTTCCCGACAATGATATCCCCTGCCTTTACCTCCGCACCAACTCGTACGATTCCACGCTCATCCAGATCTTTGGTCGCTTCAACCGACACATTGGGAATCTCGCGTGTAAGCTCCTCCTGTCCGCGCTTCGTCTCTCTGACCTGTAGATCAAAGGCTTCAATATGCACGGAAGTAAAGACATCCTCTGAAACGAGGCGTTCGGAGAGTACGATTGCATCCTCAAAGTTGTAGCCTCGCCAAGGCATAAAGGCTACCAATACATTCTTACCAAGTGCCAGCTCTCCATTCTCGGTTCCAAAGCCATCCGTCAGAACCGTACCCTCTTCCACTTTCTGGCCGACCTTGACGATCGGCTTCTGATTGATACACGTGTCCTGATTCGTACGCCGGAACTTAGTAAGCATATATTCGGTCACCGGCTCCTTGAATGCTACTTTCTGTTCGACAGCAGACTGGTTATACCGAATTACAATCCGTGTCGAATCAACATACTCAACGACCCCTTTTCCTTCAGCGACTAGGGCAGCTCGCGAATCTCTTGCGACGCGCCCTTCCAATCCTGTACCCACGATTGGTGCCTCCGCACGAAGCAACGGAACCGCTTGTCGCTGCATGTTTGATCCCATCAACGCACGGTTTGCATCGTCATGTTCAAGAAATGGAATAATTGACGCGCTCGGCGAAACAATCTGATTTGGAGCGATATCCATGAACTGAATCCGCTCCGGTCGTTCCGACGGAAATTCTCCTCGATGGCGACACCGCACCAATTCATCCAGAAAGCAGCCGTCCTCATCAATGCGGGCATTAGCCTGCGCAATGACTGCTTCATCTTCCTCCTCTGCAGAGAGATAGACAATGGAATCGGTTACTTTGCTATCGTCGACCCGCCGATAGGGCGTTTCAATGAACCCGAAATGATTGATTCGTCCATGCACACAAAGTGAAGAGATCAGTCCAATATTCGGACCTTCCGGGGTTTCAATCGGGCAAAGCCGTCCGTAGTGTGTGTAGTGTACGTCACGAACTTCAAATCCGGCACGTTCCCGTGTCAGTCCTCCGGGACCTAATGCCGACATCCGGCGCTTATGTGTTAACTCAGCCAATGGATTCGTTTGATCCATATACTGACTCAGCTGGTTTGTACCAAAGAACGTGTTGATTACACTCGAAATCGTCTTTGCATTGACCAGATCCTGAGGCGTCAACGAATCTGCATCCCGCGCATTCATTCGCTCACGAATCGTGCGAGCCATGCGAGCCAACCCAAGCGAAAACTGGGCTCCCAATTGCTCTCCCACCGTACGTACTCGCCGGTTGCTCAGGTGGTCAATATCATCCAGTCCGGTTTGTTCAGAGCGTAACTCCAGCAGCCTGCGGATAATGGTAACAATATCTTCTTGCGTGAGCGTGACGGTTTCCGGGGGGACATTCAGCCCTAGGCGCTTGTTGATACGATAGCGTCCGACTGCTCCCAGGTCATATCGCTTCTCATTGAAAATGAGTCGGTCAAGTATATTTTTGGCCGCGTCAGAGTCCGGAGGATCACTATCGCGCAGCACCCGATACAGCTCTTCCAGTGCTTCCGACTGGTTACTTGCCGGATCGCGCCTGAGCGTCTTGATCAATGTGCTGATATCCAAGACACCATCATCATCTTCCTCATGCAGCAGGTAGACCTGATCTACCTTGTAGTTCCGTAGAGCAGTCCAGTCTTCCTCTTCAAGTTCATGATCTGCAGGCAAGATGACTCGATTGATCTTTTCTTCAATGATCTCACCCGTTGCCTGATTGATGTACTCAATCACATCGCCAGTTTCTTTGTCAATGTGCTCAATCATCTCACCGGTTTGTTTGTCAATAACTTCAACAAACTCACCTACGTCACGCGACTGATACTCGATGTCAAAACCGGTTTCACGTTCTTTATACCCAAGAAGCTCACCCGTTTTTTCGTCAATCACACGGATGGGAACAACTTTTCGAGTTACATCGAATGCCAACTTCGAGCCAATCAATTTTTTGAACTCCCGCTTAAGGGTTGTGCTCGCACCTTTTGCCAGATCAAACAAACGAATGACCTCATCCGTCTCTCCAAACCCCATCGCCCGCAAGAGCGTCGTTACTGGTAACTTCCTCTTACGGTCAATGTACGCCCACATCACATTCTGCACATCCGTGGAGAATTCGATCCAGGAGCCCCGGAACGGGATAATGCGTGCAGAAAAGAGCTCTGTCCCATTAGGGTGAATTGCACGTCCAAAGAATACACCAGGACTCCGGTGCAACTGCGAAACAACAACGCGTTCCGCACCATTGATCACAAACGAGCCGCGCGAAGTCATCGCGGGCAAATCTCCTAGGTATACTTCTTGCTCAACTGCCTCTTCCGCCTCGTCCTCGTTTTCGTCCTCCTTTGCAGAAAGCCGCAGGGTCGCTTTGAGAGGGATTGCGTAATTCAATCCCTGTGCAAGACATTCCTCAATCGAATGCTTTGAGGCACCAAGCGAGTAATCAATAAACTCCAGGATATAGCGACCCTTGGTATCCTCAATCGGAAAATGACTCAAAAAGATTTGTTGCAATCCTTTTTCTTCCGAGCGCTGATCAGGGGGAAGCTTTGCTTGTACAAAGTCCTCGTAAGATTCAAGTTGTACACCCAAGAAATCCGGGTAATCCAAAACGGGACGCGAGCGAGCGAAGTTGACTCGCGTTGCATGCTGGCCATTCTTATTGGACATGTATGCCTAGGGGCTGGTAATAAATGTGGTCACCGGCAAACAGTTTGCCAGGAGCGGTGCTCAGGTGTTGCTGAGAGGATCAAACCTACTTAATTTCGATCTCGGCACCTGCGGCTTCGAGACGTGTTTTTATTTCGTTGGCTTCTTCTTTTGAAGCACCCTCCTTGACGGGAGCAGGTACGCTGTCAACCAATGCCTTCGCTTCTTTCAAGCCCAGTCCAGTGATCGCGCGCACCTCTTTGATGACCCCGATCTTACTGCTTCCAAAGCCGCTGAGAACGACATCAAAAGCGGTCTGCTCTTCAGCAGCGTCATCTTGGCCGCCACCAGCGCCTGGAGCGGCCACCGCCACCGCCGCAGCGGCGGGCTTAATGCCATACTCCGTCTCCAGGAGGGAAGCCAGATCGCTGGCTTCTTTGATTGTAAGGGATACCAACTGTTCAGCTAATTCTTTTAATTCTGCCATGATTTCATAAGTTTTCCGGCGGCGGTCTCAGCCGGCAAAAGCTGCGCCGCAGATTAAGGGGTTATGGCTGTTTAAGCCTCGTCACGGTCTTGCAATGATTCCAGGATCGCTATCAGATGGCTCCCCTGAGATTCAATTGCGGACACAACATTTTGGATTGGTGAAAGCAAAAGTGTTACCACTTCACCCAATAACTCCTCTTTGGACTTCAGAGAAGCTAATGCATCAATCTGACTCCCCTCAAAAAGGACTCCATCCACGATGGCAGCTCTTAGTTTGGGGAGATCTTGATTAGATTTTTTTCTGAATGTCTTGATCGCTCGCGCTGCAGCACTCGGCTCAACACTAATCGCTACCGCGGTAGGACCAAACAAATAGTCAAACGCCGCATCATAGCCACCGGTACTCTTCATCGCACGCTTCAACAGCGTGTTTTTGACTACGCGGTACTCCACCCCAGCATCACGCAAGACTTGGCGTAAATGACTGACCTCTTCCACATTGAGTCCCTTGTAATCAGTCACGTAAACTGAAGGATTATCCTCCAGCTTTTCTGTTAAAAGCGCAACTTCTTCTTCTTTTTGAGCTCTGGTCACGGACATCTATTTATCGAGCAACATTAATGGCTTCCGCGCACGATATTTCGACGGCGGGCCCCATACTGGTGGATAAGGTGATCGAACGAACATATGCACCCTTTGCGGATGCGGGGCGCAGGCGCAACACTTCCATCAGAAATGCCCGTGCATTTTCTTCAATCTGGGTTGCTGAAAAAGATACACGCCCGATCCCGGTGTGCAGGTTCCCCTGCTTATCAACGCGAAAATCTATCTTCCCAGCCTTGACGGCCTTCACTGCGCCAGCAACATCCATCGTAACCGTTCCGCTTTTGGGATTAGGCATCAGTCCCCTTGGACCCAGTACCCGCCCTAGGCGGCCGATCTTGGACATTACGTTTGGAGTGGCAATCACTACATCAATATCTGTCCAGCCCTCCTGAATGCGCTTAACATAGTCATCCAGACCTACGTGATCCGCTCCAGCAGATGTAGCTTCTTCCTGTTTGTCAGGACTTGCAAGGACAAGAACCCGGATTTCTTTTCCTGTTCCATGGGGTAACGCCACACTCCCACGAACCATCTGGTCAGCATGACGTGGATCCACACCAAGTCGTAGGTCCAAATCTACTGATTCGTCAAACTTCGCAGTCTTAATACTCTTGAGTACGTCTGCAGCCTCTTGCAATGTGAATGGACCACCCCCTGCCTCCTGAATCACCTTCGAAGCATTCTGATAACGTTTTCCTTTCCTTGCCATTGTAGTACTACAATTAAATAATTTCCTACAGATCTACTTGCCGGAGATAAGCAATACCTAAGCCGGACGTCCCGTCACAATAATTCCCATTGACCGAGCAGTCCCGGCAATCATAGCCGCCCCTTTATCCAGATCAAACGCGTTCAGGTCATCCATTTTTTTCTGTGCAATATCACGGCAAGTATCCCAGGTCACGGTACCAACTTTATTGCGGATGGAATCATCTGCACCCTTGTTGGCATCAATCGCCTGCAACAAAAGCACTGCAGCAGGGGGACTTTTGACGATGAAGGAGAAGGACTTGTCTGCATAGACACTGATCACCACGGGAAGCACCAGCCCCATGCGATCCTTGGTTGCCGCATTGAACTGATTACAAAAATCCATGATATTCAAGCCGTATTGCCCGAGTGCGGGGCCAATGGGTGGAGCCGGATTCGCCTGCCCAGCCTTGACTTGAAGCTTGATAAGGTTTTCAACGGGTTTTCCTGCAGCCATAATTGATCTTTGGGTAAGCACGGAAATTTAGGCGTAGCCCGATGTTACGGATACAAATCAACTGGGTTCCCAATTTCTGAGGACTCTCGAAAATATTTCTATTCTTCAGGAGTGATCTGTAAATAATCCAATTCAACCGGGGTTTTTCGACCGAAGATGGAGACCATCACCCGGACTTTCATTTTATCTGGATATACATCATCCACGACTCCAGAAAAATTATTGAATGGACCATCAATCACGCGAATCGAATCACCCGTTGCATAGGGGATTTCCGGTTTATCCCCCGCCTCTCTGGCCTCATCAATGCGGCCGAGAATCCGATTGATATCCTCCTCTAATAGCGGCTCTGGATGGTCGCGTGTAGGCAACCATTTGATCGCCTCCCTCTTTTGCTTGAAGATTTGCTCTTTGAATACATGAACCAGCTGCTTATCAAGTGCAGCATTCACCAGCATATAACCAGGGAGATCCGTTTTTTCACGCGTGCGCTTTTTTCCACCGCGCATGACAAAGACATTCTGGGTTGGGATCAGAATTTCCCGGACCTGATCACCAAGACCTTCGTGCTCGATGGTCTCAATGATATACTCTTTCACCTTTTTCTCATGCCCCGAGAACGTCTGCAGGGCATACCACCTGAATTCGGGTTTCAGTGACCGATTCATGTTCGTCTATAAAAATATTAACCTGGGTAGATCAAATCGAGGATTCGGCTAATCACTCGATCTGCACCAAAAATGAATAATGCAAGCACAAAGCTGGCCACGAGCGTGATCACCGTATGATTGATCAACTCTCTTCTTTGAGGCCAACTGGCCTTGCGCATCTCTGTAGCGACTTCTTCGAGGTAACTCCGAGTTTTGACAGCTAATTTCTTCATTTACTCTACTGTTTGGCACGGGTGGTAGGACTTGAACCCACAACCTGCGGTTTTGGAGACCGCTGCTCTGCCAGTTGAGCTACACCCGTTTATTCGTATGATATTTAGTCAAGAATTTTGGTGACGACACCGGCACCGACTGTCCGGCCGCCCTCACGGATTGCAAACCGAAGCCCCTGCTCCATCGCCACCGGCTGAATCAACTTCACCTTGAACTGCGTGTTATCCCCTGGCATCACCATCTCCGTCCCCGACGGCAACTCAATGTCCCCCGTCACATCCGTCGTTCGAAAATAAAACTGCGGTCGATACCCCGGGAAAAAGGGCGTATGACGCCCCCCCTCGTCCTTGCTCAACACATACACCTCACACGTAAACTCCCGATGTGGCTTGATCGAACCCGGATGAACAATCACCTGACCTCGCTCCACGCCATCCTTCGCGATCCCCCGAAGCAATAACCCCACATTATCCCCCGCCTGGCCTTCATCCAAAATCTTCCTGAACATCTCCACCCCTGTCACTGTCGTATCCGTCTTTTCTTCCCGAATCCCCACAATCTCCACCTTCTCCCCCGTGCGGACGATCCCGCGCTCCACGCGACCGGTCGCCACTGTCCCACGACCCGTGATCGAAAATACATCCTCCACCGGCATCAAAAACGGCTTGTCCTTGTCCCGCTCCGGTGTCGGTACATAATTATCCACGGCCTTCATCAACGATAACACCGTCTCTTCCCACTCCGACTCTCCGTTCAATGCCCCCAAGGCAGAACCCTGAACCACCGGAATGTCATCCCCCGGAAATTCATAAGCATCCAGTAACTCACGGATCTCCATCTCCACCAACTCCAACAACTCTTCGTCATCCACCAAATCCACCTTGTTCATGAACACCACGATGTACGGTACTCCCACCTGACGCGCCAGCAAAATGTGCTCCCGCGTCTGGGGCATCGGGCCATCCGATGCATCCACCACCAAGATCGCCCCGTCCATCTGCGCTGCGCCCGTCACCATGTTCTTCACATAGTCCGCGTGGCCCGGACAGTCCACATGTGCGTAGTGACGGTTCCCCGTCTCGTATTCCACATGCGCCGTCGCGATCGTGATCCCGCGCTCGCGCTCCTCCGGGGCATTGTCAATCGAATCAAACGAACGGATCTCCGTCCCTCCGTAACGATCATTCAACACGCGCGTGATTGCCGCCGTCAACGTCGTCTTCCCGTGGTCCACATGTCCGATCGTCCCCACGTTCACATGGGGCTTCGTACGCTGAAAAACTTCCTTTGCCATTGTTTAGCTGATAATCTAGTTGGTCAATGCAGAGCCGCCTCTCGGATTTGAACCGAGGCCCCCTTCCTTACCATGGAAGTGCTCTACCCCTGAGCTAAGGCGGCCATTAAAAACAATTGAGCGGGAGACGAGGCTCGAACTCGCGACATTCAGCTTGGAAGGCTGATGCTCTACCAACTGAGCTACTCCCGCTGGGGTGGGCAGGGAAGGATTCGAACCTCCGAAGACTAAGTCAGCAGATTTACAGTCTGCCCCCGTTGGCCACTTGGGTACCTGCCCAATGCAAAAACTGGTTGTATTGTTGAAAATTATTCGCTCTTATGTCTTTCAGGTTTATTAAAACATCATACAGAGCTGGCGAAGGGACTTGAACCCCCGACCTGCTGATTACAAATCAGCTGCTCTACCAACTGAGCTACGCCAGCAGCAAAGCCCCATTACACTACAGCCTACGGTTATACGCAACAAATATAAAATAGTCAACCTTTCTGGCGAATTCGTCGAATTGCTTTATACAACTGCCAGACAAGAAACAGAAAAATCAGTACTGAGATCACTCGTCCATAACGTGCTATATAGTCAACCACGCGTTCCCATTCATCCCCGACAACATACCCCAGTACAGCGATCAGTGTCACCCAGACCGCTGCGCTCAGAGAAGCCAGAAGCCCCACAGGCAAAGCCGGCATTCGATTCATGCCGACTGTAAAGGCGATAACTGTGCGTGCTCCACTCAAGAACCGATTCGCTGCAACGACCGTGTATCCCCAAGTCTGGAGCCAATTTTGAATGCGGGAAACTGATTCACTCGGCAGCCAGCGTAGCGCACGTGATTCAAGGAGTCTTGGTCCACCATAGCGCCCGATATAATACATGCACATAAAGCCAAGAATGCCTCCCAGTGTACTAAATGCGATCACCGGGAAAATGGCCATCGGGCCAATTGCTGCCAGATATCCCGCAAAAACGACAAGTACATCCCCTGGAATTGGAGGAAAGACATTCTCCAACCAAGCAATGAAAAAAACCAATGTATATCCCCAGATTACCGGAACTTCCGTCGTCCTTTCCAGAAGTTCAGCAAAGAACTGTTCCATCGCTAACCTATTGCCTAGCAGATCCTGTAAGCAGACACACTGCCCAGGCTGCGGCTGCTTCCTCACGTCCGACGATGCCCAGTTTCTCGGAGGTCGTGGCTTTGACTGATATTTGATTCTGGTCTATGGCCAGATCCTCGGCAATGACCTGCCTCATCCGGTCGATATAAGAACGCAGCTTCGGGCGCTCGAGAGCGACCGAAGCGTCTATATTGACAGGTTCATATCCTGCACCCAACACCATCTCTTTCACCTTGCGAAGCAGTATACGACTATCTACCCCCTTCCAGCGTGTGTCAGAATCGGAAAAATGCATCCCGATATCCCCCAATGCTGCTGCACCCAGGAGAGCGTCGCAGATGGCATGCAGCAATACGTCAGCATCCGAGTGCCCCGCCAACCCCTTTGAATGAGGGATCTCTGTCCCACCAATGATCAGAGGTCGATCCTCGACGAGTTGATGAACATCATACCCAATCCCTACTCTAGTACTCATCGTATCAGGTTCTTTTTTTCCACATCTGCTGTGCCCATTCCCAGTCGGACTGTGTGGTGATTTTGACGTTCCACCGATCTCCCTCCACGATTTGAACAGACTGTCCAATGTGTCCCATTAAAGCAACATCATCGGTAGCCTGTGAAATGCCCTCCACCTGACAAAATGCCCGCTGCAGAAGATCATACTTAAATCCCTGTGGCGTTTGCATTGCATAAAGCCCGTCGCGAGAAATTGTTTTAGTAAAAGAGCCATCTTCCCCGTAACGCACGGTATCCGTCACCGGCATTGCAACTGCAGCAGCACCTGCGATCTTTGCAGATTCAATCACCTTCGTGATAATCTGCGCAGAAATAAACGGACGTGCAGCATCGTGAACCAGCACGATATTTGTGGATTCGTTAACCACCTTCAATCCGGCCTCCACAGATTTTTGCCTAGTTGCACCTCCTGCTACTACCTGATAGGGTTTTTCCAACGGTGTAAGTATTCCTTCTATCACATCGAGGTTCTTCGGCGGCCCAACGACCACGAGAAAGGAAACACCGGGATGTCGGTCAAAAACCTGCGCAGTATGAAGCAGCATCGGAGCGTCACCCAAAAGGCGCATCTGCTTAGGTAAGCCGCCTAAACGTGAACCCGATCCTGCTGCTGGAATGATCACAGCAACCATCAATCAGATGATCAACATGGCATCACCAAAGGAAAACAGGCGATACTTTTCTTTGATAGCAACCTCGTAGGCTTCCCTAAGAAGCTCATAGCCCGTAAATGCAGCCGTAAGCATCATAAGCGTACTGGCTGGCATATGGAAATTAGTGATCAGCCGCTCGGTAACGGCAAATTCGTAGGGAGGATAGATAAACTTATCGGTCCAGCCTGACTTGGCTTTCAGGTGACGGGACACTGTCAAACTAGTTTCTACGGCCCGGACTACAGTTGTCCCACAAATAGTCACGTGGTTGACACTTGAATCTAGTGCCCCATTCACGGCATCCGCCGTGACTTCCGGCACTGAATAGTATTCAGAGTTCATTCGATGCTTGGTCAGGTCTTCAACACCGACATAACTAAACGTACCTAGCCCGACATGTAAAGTTATGGGGACAACCTGAATCCCTTTTTCGATGAGTTCATTCACGAGCCTGGGGGTGAAATGCAGTCCCGCAGTCGGCGCGGCGACGGCCCCGCGATGTTTAGCAAAAATCGTCTGATAGCGGGCAACATCTGCCGCCTCCACTTCCCTTTTTATATAAGGTGGTAGCGGTGTGATCCCCTCCTCGTCAATCATACGATAGAGCAACTCATTATCCCCGTCACAATCAAAACGGATCGTGCGGCCGCGGGAAGTTGTGTTATCAATGACCTCGGCCGCCAGCCCGTTGCTGAAAAAAAGTTTGTTCCCAATCCGGATCTTGCGAGCAGGGTCAACGATGACATCCCAAAGTCTACTCTGAGAGTTGAGTTCCCTCAACAGAAAGACTTCAATCTCTGCACCAGTCTTTTCTTTTTTGCCCCGCAACCTAGCAGGAAATACTTTGGTGTCGTTGACAGCAAGAATATCCCCCTCTGAAAAATAATCTCCGATTTCATGGAAATGACGATGTTCTATCGTCCCTTTCGCCCGGTTTACCACCATCATACGTGATGAATCTCTTGGATCAGCCGGGTATTTCGCAATCAGCTCTCTCGGATAATCATATTTGAAGTGGCTCAGCTTTAGACGCTCAATCCCCGTTCTCAGCATTCAGGTTTGGTATGGCTTTTAAGTCGTTGAAAAAATTGCCGTCAACTAGATCGCGGGCACGATCCTCACAGGAATAAATTTAGCAGACATGCATAGGCTACCCTAATTCTGTCTCCATGTTCCCGTCAGCAAATGGATCTCTTTGTATTCCTGCAAAACCATCCCTGTTGAAGAAGAAGGCCCTCGACGTGTAAAAGCCAAAAACCCTGGCGACTCTTGCAAAACCCTCCTCCAACCTGGAAAACATAACTCTAGGTACTTCCAGAGCAATATCTGCTTGCTCAGAATTCCACGGAGTCGAATATGAAATCATCTAACACGAAGTAAAATCCTGCACATCAAGCCCGAACCGGAACATTTTTTTTTGGGGGGGGGGGGTGGGGGGAAGGGGTGGATTTTGCTAAAAAAAACAAAAAAACATGTTGCGATTTTAACAAGAGTAAAACACAATTTTAACAAATTATTTTTTCCATTTTTATTGGGTTT
>VXSC01000033.1 GCA_009838195.1 Rhodothermaceae bacterium
GGAAATCGGGTTTTTTAGATTTTAAGTCAACTCAAACCGCCGAAGTCAGGATATTATCTCGGCTACTGCTTGTTGACTGACGACCAAGGAATCGTTGAAATTGAGTAGAAATGCAAGGAACATGCCAGTTTCGATGTAGTGATTATTGGCACTTGTCGGTAGATCCTATAGCCGTTATGGTCAAAGATTTTCAGATCGTAATCTCAGGCTAATAAGACCTTTTTTGTCTCGCATCAAAAACGGCAGACGGTGTCTGCCGAATCTATGAGTTGGCAAAAAGGGACGATGGCGTCGGCCGAATCCGAGAGTTAACAAAAACAACAGACGCCGTCTGGTGAATCTGGAAATCAGCGAAAAGTGCCAACAGCGTTGGCAGAATCTGGGAATGGCAAGACAACGGACACCGTCTGCAGAATCTAGAAAATTGCGAAAACGGCCGACGCTGTGGGCCGTTTCTGAGAATGGCAAAAACAACGGACATATCTAGTGGATCTCGGGGTTGCTCAAAACGACAGACAGTGTCTGCCGAATCTGAAAATCAGTAAAAAGTGTCTACGGCGTCGGCAGAAACCGGTGTGGTATAAAGTGCAGACTGTGTCCGCAGAATCTGGGGTTGGCGATGACGGCAGACATGTCGGCCAAATCTGAGAGTTACACAAATCTTGACCCAAAGGATGTCCTGTCAGATCCGTGACCATGGATTTCGGAGTTGGGGAAATCTGTTCTCTAAGATGGCCAAGAATCACAGGCGTCAATCCGTATATTAGCACTGATTCCATGTAACGTAGTGCTTTGTCGAATCTAATTCTGTCTAGTTCTATAAGCTGATCGATTCACTCCCTAACTGAAAAACCTGAAATTTGGCTACTCAAGTACATATCTGTGAAGGACAAATCCTGAATGGTTCTTTGTTCCGTGAGCCTATGCAGGTCATAACATTGCATAAAAACGGAAAAGATCTTTGGGACTTAGGCTTGGTAGGTCAGAGATCTGAAAAATTCACGAGGGTAACACTCACTTCTGATGAGACCGCAGAGCTAAAGATCACTGATCCCACCCTTTCCTATGACAGCGATGGACGACGATTGCGAATTGCGCTTCAAGCCTATTCGCTAGGCATCGCATACGAGTTTGATCCCTACTTTGGTCTCTCAATCTCGCGGGTAGACCCTCTACCACATCAATTGGAGGCAGTTTACGAACATCTACTGAAACTGCCCAGTGTGCGCTTTTTGCTCGCGGACGATGCGGGCGCAGGCAAAACCATTATGGCTGGGCTGTTGGTCAGAGAACTTAAACTTCGTGGCCTCATAGAGCGCATTCTGGTCGTTTGTCCTGCCAACCTTTCATTTCAGTGGCGGCGTGAACTTTTGGAAAAGTTTGATGAGAAATTTAAAGTACTTAAAGGGCGCAATATCCGTGACCAGTTTGGAGTCAATCAATGGATGGAGCATAAGCGGGTCATTACTTCGCTTGATCTGGCCAAGCGCGAGGACATTCTGCCTGGATTACGGCAGGTCCATTGGGACTTAGTCATTATCGATGAGGCTCATCGGATGTCAGCACGCGACGAAACTCATCGAAGCCAACGCTATCGTCTCGGAGAATTATTGCGAGACAATACAGATCATATACTACTGCTAACGGCTACTCCTCACAAGGGAGACCCGAAAAATTTTACGCTATTTCTGCAGCTACTTGATCAAGATGTATATGCAGATGTACAGTCAATTCGGAAAGCTATGGATCGCAAGAGCGCACCTTTCTACTTGCGGCGTACGAAGGAATCCATGGTCTATTTTCCAGAGCTTCAGGCCGATGGAAGTTGGGATACGAAGCGTGTATTTACGAAATGGATTCCACACACCGCCGGATTTAAAATTGATGGTTCTGAGTTCAAACTCTATCGCAAAATTACGCGGTTTGTGAAGCGCCAAAGCCAACGTGCGGCGGTAGCAGCCAGAGATAACAACCCTAGAGCACATGCAGTTGGCTTCCTGATGTCGCTATACCAACGACGTCTCGCATCCAGTATCTATGCGATCAGGAGATCGCTTGAAAAAAGAGCGAATAGATTAGAGGATGGCCTGGAACATGCACAGGATTTAATTAGCACTGCACCGTCTGACTTATCTAACTTACCTGATTGGGAAGAACTTGAAGAGTATAGAGATGATGAACGAGAGCGAATAGAGGAACTTCTGGAGGCGATCTCTCTCACGGGAAAAGCTGAACAGGTACACGAGGAAATTGCCGAATTATTGGAATTGGCCGAAGACGCCAAAGCCGTTCAGAACACAGGAACTGAGGCGAAGCTTCAACATCTTCGCAAAATCTTGCAGGAGAAAGGTTTCTTTGATCGTCCCGACCAACGCCTCTTAGTTTTTACTGAATTCAGGGACACACTAAATTACCTGACGGAGCAGTTAGAGAAATGGGGGTTCAACGTAGGTTGTATTCACGGTGGTATGAAACCTGGTTCGCGAGGCGAACCGGGAAGTCGACTTTTTGTTGAGCAGCAGTTCCGCGAAGGTGCGATTCAGGTCTTGGTAGCGACTGAGGCAGCCGGAGAAGGTATTAATCTCCAGTGCTGTCATATCCTCTTCAATTACGATATCCCATGGAATCCGAATCGACTGGAACAGCGCATGGGTCGTATTCACCGTTATGGACAGCAGAAAGACTGTCTGATTTTCAATTTTGTAGCCACAAACACTATTGAGGGGCGCGTTCTTGATCGCCTGTTGGAAAAGCTTCAAGAAATCCGAGATGCGCTAGATGATGATGCCGTATTTAATGTTATTGGCGAAGTATTGCCACCTGCACATATAGAGCGCGTACTCCGCGATTACTACGCAGGAGACTTGGGGGATAATGATCTTGAAGAACGAATACTGAAAAATGTCGACGAGAAGCATTTTCGGGATATCTGCCAGACGGCGCTGGAAGGGCTGGCCACCAAAAAACTCAATCTTGATTTGCTTAATGAGCGACGCGCCCGTGCTCAAGAGCGGCGAGTTATTCCCGAGACCATTGCACGATTTCTGGAGGAATCTGCACAAGATGCAGATTTATCTCTTAAACCTGTTCGCAATCAAGATCATACATTCGATCCAGGGCGAACGCCTCAGAGTTTGAAGAAATACGAGTTTGATGAAGACTGGCAGTTTCCAGATCTCGCTCTTCGTTATCCACGCCTGTCCACGGATCGTCAAACAGCAGATAACAACAACCTGGAATGGGTTCACCCGGGGCATCCGCTCTTTGAGGCCCTGAGAAGGTTTGCATTTGATGCTGGCCAAGATGCTTTTGCCAAGGGTGCTTGCTTCTATTCCCTGACACATGAGGTACCCAGTCGACTCGATTTCTATCAAGCTCGGATCGTTGACGGTCTCGGGAAAATTATCCGTGAACGGTTATTTGCAGTAGAACTGTCGGAGAATAATCCCCCTATTCTTCGTGGGCCCAGCGTTCTTGGTGACATGACTCCTGCCGGTGTTTCAGAACAGTTACCATCTGTGGCGCATTTAGCCGAAAACTCTGAATGGGTTCAACAAAACATACTTATGTCTTTTGTTGGTGAGGTTCGGAGGGAGCGTGTTGCCGAAGTTGAGCGAATTAGTGAACATGTTGAGATCTCTCTGAAAGAGGTATTACATCGGATTGATTTGGAAATTGGTCGGGCTAATGAAGATGTAGGAAATAAGATCATTGGGGCCGAGGGGCGTTTAGCAAAAGCGGAACGCCGATACGAAGATGCCTTTGCACGACTTGCACGTCGGCGGGAAGAGCTCAAGCAGCAGCGATCAATGACACCTCAGGGATTTCGTCGACTTGCAAGTGTGCTTGTCTTACCTCATCCTGACCGAGAAGTATTGGATGCCCGACGCTTGCGCCCCCACCCTGAAACTGAAATGACGGCTATGCGTGTCGTTATGGAACATGAGAAAGCACATGGTCGCCAAGTCGAAGACGTACACAAAAAGAATCTTGGGTACGACATCACCAGTCGTGATCCCATATCTGGTGAGTTGCGTTTGATTGAGATCAAGGGACTGGCAAATCCTACAGGGAGTATTTTGCTTACCCCTAACGAGCGACGTGTTGCCGAGGATCGTCGAGATTGTTTCTGGCTCTACGTCGTGACCAATTGTGCGAATGATCCCCAACTGCAGGAGCCGATCAAGGATCCCGCACGTTTTCCTTGGCATGAGGTCACCGAGGTACAACATTACTGGTTAGATATTAAGACCTTAACTCAGGAATGAGGACAGGAGAAAGTATCACTCGCCCTAGTAGACCGACGGGTCATGACAAAATCTGCAAAGAAATCAGATTCGCTGGATAAGCGATACCAATCGGTTTACGACGATGTGTCTGGTATCGTGGACATCGCCCGTGGACATGCCGCACGGTCAGTAAATGCCATTATGACAGCTGCCTATTGGTTGATTGGCCAATATATCGTTGAATTTGAGCAAAGAGGCAGGGAGCGTGCCAATTACGGTGAAGAGATTATCAAACGCCTTTCGGTAGACCTTTCTGCCCGTTTTGGTAGAGGGTTTTCGGTTAGCAACCTTTGGCAAATGAGGGCCTTCTTCCTTTCGTGGCAGAAAGTGCAGACACTGTCTGGAAAATCTGAGAGTCAACAAAAACTCCAGACACCGTCTGGAGAATCCGAGAATCAACAAAAACTCCAGACACCGTCTGGAAAATCTTCCCTGAGCCTTCTCGCCTCATATTTTCCACTACCTTGGTCAGCATATGTACGCCTAATCGCAGTCAAGAACTCCAACGCCCGCGAGTTCTATGAGATAGAGGCGTTGCGCGGAGGTTGGACGATCCGCCAGCTTGACCGGCAGATCAATTCTCAGTTCTACGAGCGCACGGCTCTTTCTAAGGATAAGGTTGCAATGCTCAAAAAAGGGCAGAATGTCAGAGAGACTGATACCCCCCTTCCTGAAGAGGCCTTCAAGGATCCATATGTCCTTGAATTTCTAAATCTGAAAGATGAATACTCTGAGAGTGATCTTGAAGAAGCATTAGTTAGTCATCTAGAGACCTTTCTACTTGAATTAGGTAATGACTTTTGCTTCATGGGTCGGCAGAGGCGCCTCCGCATAGGTGATGCTTGGTATCGGATGGACTTGGTATTCTATCATCGGAGACTACGGTGTATCGTTATTATTGACTTAAAGCTTGGAAAGTTTACCCATGCCGATGCCGGACAAATGCATCTCTATCTCAATTATGCTCTGAAAAATTGGGTTCTGGAGGGAGAAAATCCACCGGTAGGACTGATTTTATGTGTACAAAAGGACGAAGCGGTTGCACAATACGCGCTTGAGGGGTTACCGAATAAAGTAATGGCTGCGGAATACCGTACAGCCTTGCCGGACGAGCAACTCCTTGCATCTGAAATTGACTATGCCCGTAAAGCAATAGATGCGTCCGATTTGCTGTCAGGGGATAATTTGCGGTCAATCAATGGTGGCAAGGGATTGAAAGATAATTCTGGGGGGATTTCATGATTCCGCGAGAGTGCAAGCGACTTGCTGAGGTAGATTTCCCAATTGCTGAGGTCTCGAAGCATGCTGCAAAAGAGAAGTCAATCCGGCATAGCCATCCCTCCACATTGCATCTATGGTGGGCCCGACGTCCTCTGGCGTCATGCCGGGCTGTGCTGATGGGGTTGCTACTTCCAGATCCATGTGATCCTCATTGTCCGAATACATTCAAGGAAGATGCACGAAGGATTCTGCTGAACATGGCATACCACCCTGGGAAATGGGACCAAATCATTGAATCGGATGAAGGGGTCCGGCAAATTATTCTGGAATTTATTGCTGATTTTGCGAATTGGAACAACGCGGCAAATTCCACCTATCTTGGTGTCAGCCGTTCCTTGGTCAAAGCTGCACATGGGGATGATATTCCCTTAGTAGTAGATCCATTTGCAGGTGGAGGATCTATTCCTTTGGAGGCATTACGGCTGGGATGCGAGGCATTTGCAAGTGACCTTAATCCTGTCGCATGCCTGATTCTAAAGACAATGCTGGAAGATATTCCACATTCCGGACCGACATTGGCAGAAGAATTACGCAAAGTTGGTGCAGACATCAAGCTCCAAGCTGAACGGGAATTGGTTGATTTGTATCCGGATGATCCCGATGGTTCAACTCCAATTGCCTATTTGTGGACACGTACGGTTCGCTGCGAGGCACCTAACTGTGGGGCAGAGATTCCGCTCATGCGTTCGTTTTGGTTATGCAAGAAAGCCAAGCGAAGAAGGGCATTGAAATACAGTGTTGAGCGTCCTGACGGTTTACCTCCGCGAGTTGAGTTTGAAGTATTTGAGCCAGAATCGGACAAGGAGGTGCCAGTAGGCACGGTGACTCGTGCCAAGGCCACCTGCATTTGCTGTAATGCAGTGCTGCCTCCAGAGCGAGTACGAGAACAACTCAAAGGGCAAAAGGGCGGGGCAGATGTCATCTTTGATGACGAAGGCCTCCGGGTTGGAGGGGCACGAATGACAGCCGTCGTAACGCTACGACCTGGGCAGAAAGGCCGACATTACCGTATTCCAAATGACACGGACTATGCCACGGTACACAAGTCTCAGGAACGCTTGCATGAAATCTTAAGTGAATGGGAACTCGGTGGAAAACAAGGGCTTTGTCCCGTGCCGGATGAACCTACACCAGCAGGAGGCGGTTCGGGGGCAGGGCGTGCATTTAGTGTGCAACGTTATGGGATGTTACAGTGGGGAGATTTGTTTACGGCAAGACAGAAATTGGCGATGATGGAATTTAAGCGGATAATGGATGGTTCGGGGCAGATTGATTCACAAGAGATACAAAACGTGTTAATCGGACTGCTTCTGGGCAAAATGGCTGACGGGAATAATTCACTGACTCGCTGGGAAAGTAATGCGGAAAACCCGGTGAATCTATTCTCGAGGCAGGCCATTCCTCTAGTATGGGATTTTTGCGAGTCCACCCCAAAGAGCAATGCGCGTGGAGTTTTTCTTTCAAGCCTCGATTCCACATGCGAGGTAATTGAGGCCGTCCGAACGGCAGCTTCAGGTCAAGTCCAGCAGTCTGATTCGATGTGTCACCCACTTCCGGATCAATCCACTGGAATTTGGTTTACAGATCCACCGTATTATGATGCCATTCCCTATTCTGATCTCTCGGATTTTTTCTTAGTCTGGCTCAAGCGCACACTCCCTAATCATCATTTGCTACAAGATCCGTTTGATCCTGCAAATATTCTTAGTCCAAAGCAACGTGAGATTGTTCAGGACGAAACCAAACAGGATAATAACCGCAGAAAGGATCGTGATTGGTTTGAAGAGAGCATGGCAGAAGCCTTTTCTGAGGGCCGGAGAGTATTGCGAGAAGATGGCGTGGGTTCGGTGGTATTTGCTCACAAGACTACCGAGGGTTGGGAGGCATTGCTCTCGGGAATGATTCGCGGTGGTTGGACCATCACTGGATCGTGGCCAATTGCAACTGAAGCCTCAACACGCCTACGGGCTCGCGAATCTGCGGCACTCGCTACCAGTATTCATCTTATTTGTCGCCCACGCTTACAGGATGCGCCTACAGGAGATTGGGGAGACATTCTGAGCGAATTACCCCGGCGTGTCAGCAGTTGGATGAGTCGTCTTCAGGGTGAGGGGATTAGAGGTGCTGATCTCGTTTTTGCCTGTATTGGTCCGGCACTGGAAATCTTCAGTCGCTACCGAACTGTGGAAACAGCGGAGGGTCACGAAATCAAACTATCAGAGTATCTGGAGAAGGTCTGGGAAGTCGTTGGCCGCACGGCACTTGAACAGGTACTCCACACACCCACGGATGGTGGAGGCTTGACAGGCACTTTAGAAGAAGATGCCCGTCTGACTGCTTTGTTCCTTTGGACACTTCAGAGTACAGACCTACCCAAGAATACCTCAGACGAGAAAGAAGAGGACGAGCCTCACAAAGTGACAATAAAGGGTTTCACCCTCCCATTTGATGTAGTGCGCCGTTTCGCTCAGCCTATGGGAATTGATTTGAATGCATGGACAGGTAATATTATCACACTTGAGAAGGGAGTAGTGCGCCTGTTGCCGGTAATGGAGCGCAATAAAGATCTTTTTGGTAAAGATGGAATAGGTACGACCGCAGAATGGATTGAGAGTGATCCAAAAGGAAATGTCCAGAGATCGCTCTTCCCAGAGTTGGATGTTGAACTCTCCCTAGGGAAAAATCATCTTCGAAAAAGTATCACTGAAGAAGATATAGAATTTCAGTCAGGTAGTGCTACCGTTCTGGATCGGGTACACGCGGCTATGCTCCTACAGACTAGTGGACATGCCAATGCGTTACGAACCCTCATTGACTCTGAATTGAGTCGCGGCCCCGAGTTCTTGCATCTGGCCAACGCATTATCGGCCTTATATCCAAGAGGCAGCCAGGAAAAACGACTCATAGATGCCATGCTGTTGGCCGTACCACGGTAAAAGCCTATCAAAATGAAACAAGTTACCCTGGAAAATTACCGCTGCTTCCACAGAAAGCAGGTTGCTGATCTTGCACCGTTAACATTGCTTGTAGGTGATAACAGTACAGGAAAAACATCCTTCCTAGCCATGATTCGAGCATTGTGGGATTGCTTTTATGACTATTCTAACTCCGGTTTTCCAAACTTCAAGGAAGCACCGTTTGATTTAGGGAGTTTTGATGAGATCGCCCATCATCAAAGTGAGAGGAGTGGTCCAGCATCCACATTTGAGGCGGGATTTTGTATTGGTCAGAATGATATGGCCGAGTTTGTATTCGCAAAGTCTGGAACTATACCCATACCAGTGAGCGTGCGCCGGAGTGAAGAGGATGCTTGGGTACATATTTTCTATGATCATCAGGGAAATCACAGAGTCCACGTCGGCACTTGTCGAGGAACCTGGGAAATACCAATTAATGCAGATACCCAAGGTAGGCTTACATCGCTACTTTCTTCACGAAGACTGCTACCGCTGATAATTCCAGGTATAATTTACCGTGACCATATAGAACACCACGAAAACCTGATTCCTATTGATGGCTCTCCTCTCTTCTCCGAAAAGGATGCCCATTCAATTGCGGGAACTGAGTTCACGGTTTTAGATTTTTCTGGGGAACGACCGTTTTTAAGTGCACCGATTCGCTCTAGACCACGACGCACTTACGATCCGGCAACCTCAATACTGGATCCCGAAGGTGACTACGTTCCAATGCTCATGGCTAACTTAGCCATGGATCATAACCAAATGTGGAAAGAACTAAAACAAAAATTAGAAAAATTTGGCAGGTCCGCAGGGATATTTGATGAAATTCATGTGAAACAACTCGGAAGATCGGGCAGCGATCCTTTTCAGGTTCAGATCAGAAAGTTCGGCAAAAAACGAAAAGGCCCTAAGCAGAATTTGATTGATGTGGGATACGGGATCAGCCAAGTTTTGCCTATTTTGACTGAGCTTCTATTACCGGGGAATTCCAAAATGGCATTACTACAACAACCGGAGATACATCTTCACCCAAGTGCTCAAGCTGCTTTGGGCGGCCTTTTTTGTGAGGTTGCCAGCCAAGGAAGACAGTTGATTGTTGAGACTCACAGCCAGTTCATGATTGATCGGATTCGAATGGATGTACGGGATGGGAAAACGGATCTTAAACCTGAAAATGTCTCTATTCTATTCTTTGAGCGAACTGACACAAGCGTTCAGATTCACCCAATCCGAATTGATGAGTTAGGAAATGTTCTTGATACCCCAAACAGTTATGGTAGATTTTTCATGGAGGAAACTAGCAGATCTCTAGGCTTCTGATTCTTAATTGAATGTGTGCAATTCTGGATGCAAATGTTGTCCACGAAGTCTTTAAAGTTGATGGTCACGACGCAGGGAAGCAATTTCTCGAATGGATCAACACGGGAAGAGGGCATTTAGTGATTGGGGGCAAGCTAACTGCTGAACTCTCCAAGGCTTCAGAAAGCTTCAGGCAATGGGCAAAAATCGCTCGTATCCAAGGAAAAATGACTATTGTTCACGATGGTGAAGTTGACCAAACGGAAAAAGACCTCACAGATGCTGGAAATTGCATCTCCGATGATACTCACATCATCGCTCTTGCTCAAGTGAGTGGCGCACGTTTACTGTATTCCAATGACGAAGCACTGCATAAAGATTTTGGCAATAAGAAGTTGATAGATCACCCACGTGGGAAAATATATTCAACTATAAGAGGTAGAGATTTTTCAAAAACACACCGAGATTTGCTGGCAAATAGAAATCTTTGCGGAGCAAAATCATGAGAACACTTTTCATGGTAGATCTATTTGAGTCATTAACAATAGACACTTAATCAGATTTAATGGCATTAACCCCTTGGTATAGAAATGTAACCCTTCGTAAAGAAGTACGCGAAGGGCGCTCATTCAGACCGGATGAGTTCGCCATTGCCCTTGAGCAGGTGGTTGCTGGCACTGCCCCCAAAGATTACTGCGACCCTGTTCAGTTTTTCTCAAGAACCTGTTTTACGGCTGCGTTGAAAAAGCACGCAGGTATGGTGCTTCGACGCCTCTCTGGTAAAACCGAAAATACATCCCCGGTTCTTACCCTTATCACCCAATTCGGTGGAGGCAAGACACACACACTCACATCACTTTACCACCTTGCAAAAGTTGGTGCAGATGCATCTATCCTGCCTGGAGTACCTGAACTACTCAAGGATGCTAGTATTACAAAACCTATTTCCGCACGAGTTGGGGTGTTTGTGGGTAACGCGTGGGATCCAGTGGAAGGCCGGGAGACCCCTTGGATTGATCTGGCATGTCAACTTGCAGGTGACCAGGGTGTAGCTGCACTTGGGGCGGCAGCCCGTGAAACCCCACCGGGGACGGAGGCACTTTCGAACGTGTTTGCCGCCGCAGACGCGCCAGTTCTGTTGCTGTTTGACGAGGTCCTTAACTTCGTGAACCGTCACCGCAATATGGCTGAGCGTTTTCATGCCTTCATCCAGAATCTGTCGGTTGCTGTTACCGGAACCACACATGCGGTCGCAGTCATCAGTCTGCCGCGCAGCCAGGTTGAAATGACGGATTGGGATCAACAGTGGCAGAATAAGATCACTAAAGTCGTCCGACGCGTCGCTCAAGATCTGATCGCAAATGACGAATCCGAAATTAGTGATGTCATCTGTCGACGACTGTTCGAAGATCGGGGAAATGAACGAACCCGAAAGAAAGTGGCCAAGGCCTATGCAGACTGGTGTTTTGAACGCACTGCGCGTCTGCCCCAGGAATGGCTGTCGGTTGATTCTGCGGTGACGGAGGCAAAGGCAAAAACATTTCTCAGAAACCGTTTTGAGGCATGCTACCCATTCCATCCGTCAACTCTTTCGGTATTTCAACGAAAATGGCGTGCACTGTCGCAGTTTCAGCAGACCAGAGGTGCCCTCGCTATGCTTGCGCAGTGGATCTCAGGGGCATCCAGAGAACAGTTCAGGAAAGCGAGGACAGAGCCCCTAATCACGCTCGGCTCAGCACCGTTAGATATTCCAGAATTTCGTGCTGTTGTGCTGGGACAGTTGGGAGAGAATCGGCTTGATACGGCCATTGAAGCAGATCTTGCTGGAGACATGGCGCACGCTCGCGCCCTTGATGCGGATGTACCAAACGAACTACGTGATATTCATCGGCGTGTAGGTACAGCCATTTTATTTGAGTCTTCGGGCGGACAGGTAGATAAGGTCGCCCATTTGCCTGAACTACGTTTTGCTTTGGGTGAACCAGCCATTGATACAACGGCTATTGATAATGCCGCGGCAGCCTTGGACGCAAGAGGATTCTTTATTCGGAAGGTTGGCACTGACGGATTTCGTATTCACCACCAAGCCACCCTAAAGAAGGTCGTGAGTGATCGCCGTGCATCGCTGGATGAAGAAACAGAGATCAAGCCCGCCATTCGAAAACTAGTTGAGGGCGAGTTCCGCCGTGGTTCTACTCTTCCCCTTGCGGTCTTCCCAGAAGATAGCGCTACAGTTCAGGACACGTCGCGTCTAGTACTGGTTATTCTTGGTCCAGAAATCGAATGGATTGGTGATGGACAGGGAACTGAGCGAATTCGCCAATGGACAAAACTACGCGGTCAGTCACCACGGCTTTACCCGAGTTCATTGGTCTGGTGTGCTAAATCAACAAGACGCAAACTTCGCGAAAAAGTTGAATTTTGGCTTGCATGGAAGAGGGTAGTGCTTGAAATAGATCAGGGGATTCTCGGGAGTGAATTTGACAAAGCTGACCGGGCCAACGCAAACGCCATGGTGAAGGAAGCGGAAGATGCTGCAAAAGATGAGGTGTGGGCCAGTTATCGATTCATACTGCTTGCTGATTCGCACGAATCAAGTGGGTTAAAAACAATTGACTTAGGCGCCGGTCATTCCACTTCCAATGAGACACTCTGTGGCCGGATCGTCAATGCAATGAAATCTGAGGCACTGCTCAATGAAAGTGTTGGTGCCAGCTATATTGACCGCCATTGGCCTCGGGCATTCATAGATACTGGGGCGTGGCCGCTCCGAGGACTACGACAAAGTTTTCTGGACGGCTCACTCACACGACTGATAGACCCAGAGACAATCCTTCGCCGCCAAATTGTCCGGTTTGTGTCTGAGGGAGAATTTGGCTTCGCATCTGCTGATCAAGCCGATGGAAGTTACCGTCGTGTGTGGTACAAGGAAGCACTCTCACAGGAGGAGATCACGTTTGAATCGGGAGTTTTCCTGCTGAGGAAATCCAGGGCAGAAACACTGAAAACCAAGCCCAAGGATCCTCTTCCGCCAGAGCCAGATCCATCAACAGAGCCAGGCCCAGCCATTGAACCAGATCCTGGACCTGAACTACCAAAAGGTCAAAGTACAACGGCTTTTCAACTTGTAGGCACTGTACCCCCCGAAGTATGGAATAGACTTGGAACCAAAATCATTCCAAAATTACGTGAGTTGGATGGACTAAATCTTGGAATTGAACTTTCAGGAAATGTTGGCCCTGATCAGGTACAAAGATTGGAACGAAGCTTACAGCATATTCTTAATTAATTATAATTAAGCGACCGGATTCACATAAAGAAAACGGATATTTTCTCATAATTGTTAACCGTCTAATCACCTGTCATACCGATAGCTTGCACGGCGACATATACATCTTCCCGAACTGGGAATGAAACAACACCATACCGACAGGCATCAATTCTGTAAATCCATCTTCCCATTCGTAACCGTGAACCTCCGGTGATAAACACTCAATCCACTGCTCCTGACTACCTATTTGCTGTGACGATTGAATTGAACCAGGCCCGCGCACTAGCGATTGCAATCAATGCACAACCTATATGTCCACTTTGGGGGCTCGGATCGATCAGCGCAGCAACATCTCCAAAACTCTGGGCTGCGATCTGAGAATTTTCAATGGGAACCAGCTTGTCACCAGCACAATGATAGAGCCGGGTTGGGGAATCTGGACTCCAGTTCGTTAGGTCGTTCTCACGCAAACTCTGCAAAAATGGGTGATCTGGATCCTCATTCACAGCCTGGAGTACATCCTGTCGAACGATATGGATGGGAATCGGTGGCATGGCATTATTGATTTCCGTACTACCATGCGTTCCGTCAAACAATGGTGGCAAGGTCACATCATAGGGGCTTCTTAAAAAATCCGATGGACTATCAAATAAATCGTAGGCCTCATTATAGCTCAATAGGATATACGGGAGATAATACGGCTGTGGGTAAGGCTCTTCCCGTAAGATCACCTTCAACATCGTCCCGCTTAAATCATAGGGACCGGCCATGGGAGCAGATGCTACAAGAGAATATTCGTCCTGGAAATTCGCTTCCAGAACACGCTGAACAGCCATAGCGGTGTAGCCACCTGAAGAATAACCCGCTAGAAACAATTCCCTGGAAACCTCCCAGGACTGCGTCATAGACCACTTTAGGACAGCCGACAACTGATCAATGACGGCCGAGGCTGACACATCTGCGATCAAATACGGATGGAGTCCAGGTGAGGAGCCAAGTCCAACGAGGTCAGGCATGACTGAGAGGTACCCGTCCGAGGAAAAGAGCAGCCCAACGAGAACTCCTTCCGTCCCGCCCGCCGAAGGGACATCAACGCGTCGGACACTCGTTCCATGCTGAAACGAAACCATTGCAAGTGATCCCAGAACAGGCTGGGGTACAACAACTGCGCCGGATGCCATGATGAGCTCCCCCTTTACATCTACCGTCACATACTCCATCACATAGACTGCAGCACCATAACGCGCCGAAAGGGGAATGTCAAATCCCGCTGCCAACTGGTTCATCTCCTGCACGGTATAAGTCCGCTGGAGCTTCACACTGATGACATCGCCGCGGTCTGGTGTGGATACTACGTCGGGACCCTGATCTGTAGAATCACACCCAAAAAGGCAGACAAGAACAAATAGTGTGCAAACGCACGCCCACCTATTCACGACCCGAGTTGAACCACTGGCGGATAATTTCTTCGGCAGGCTTCCCCTGTGGGGTAAATCCGAGCAAGGAAGTACGACGCTGTTCGCGGTCCCCATGCCATTTCCAAAGAATCGCACCACTGAACCAGGTCTCATCCCACAACTCATTGAAAAATACGGTATATAATTGAGCTTGAATGGCATTGTTCGGTGTGACCCGGCCGATTTCATCACGCGATGGCCAGCGCCACGGCTTCGCAGCCGCATCATCCACATTCCGATAGCCGATTTCCGTAAAGAGTACCGGACGATTGAGACGCTCAGAGAGATCGGATAACACTTCAACATGCGGTTCCCACCCCTCGGCCAACATCTCGTCGGTTGGACCTGGCTGATCCGAAAGTTCGAAATACGCCTGAACACCGATGTAATCCAGTAGATCCCAGAACTCAATATGTTCGTATTCCTCCCACCAGTTTGCCGCATAGGTCAACCTCCCCGGATACACGGAGCGGATGTTTTCAATGAGACCCCGCCAGTACTCTGGACGTTCATGTGCGCTCCGGGCGAGTTCGGTTCCAATCACGAGAATGTCTGCTTTAACTTCTTCTGCCAGATGCGCATAGTGCATCAGAAACGTCGTATAATCTACTTCCCAAGTCCGCCATTGATCTTCTTCCGGGTAACCGATGTCGTCTCTAGACTGCCCTTCCGCACTGTAACGGCCCAGCCACAGATGCGGCTTCAGAATGATATCCATACCCAAGCTGTCTGCGCTTCGAGCCATTTCTCTTATGCCCAGATCACTTTCGCTGTACCACCGGGCATCGGGGTTCATTCGGATCTCGGGATGCTCAATACTTCGCTGAAACCCGAACTGTACCAAAGTCACATGGGTAACGCCGAGCTCGCGCAATTTGGGCAGCATTGCGGGCGATGGCTCGTTCCGAGCATCAAGCGTGACCGACTGAATCATGGCAGCCCCATCATCCTGCTGCCCCTGAGGGTTACAACTGATAGGTAGCAGCCAGATCAAAACCCAGAAAGCCGCACTGATTCTGGAGCACACAAAACTCTTTGTAGTCAGATGGAATATCTTGATAGCTTATCACCAACTGTTTACGGATTTTTTCATGTCAGACCGCAGGAAGTTTCTCTATCAGGTCGGCGCACCAGCGGCAGTTATTCTCTCACACAGTGCACTGATCGTTGAATACATTCCTGCAGTACTTGCACAGGTTACAGGAGTTACGTATGACGTAACCAATGATGAGAGATTTTGGTTCACCGTACAAGACACTATTACATCTGGTCACAGCCAAGTGAATCTCTGGACAACGACAGTATAGGCCCGTTGTGACGAATTGCTCAATCCTTGAATTTTCTTCACAGAAGGGGAGGCCGTCGTGTTCATTTTCCCAAAAAATCCTACTTCAGTACCACTTTGTGTGAGATGGGCCAGATCAAGATTAAGTACCGCGATTCATCAAGGGATTCTTCATGCAGTAGCCCTGGAATGGACTCTCTCAATACCTGA
>VXSC01000034.1 GCA_009838195.1 Rhodothermaceae bacterium
GATCGCGCTAAGGTAGCGCTAATCAGGCAGAACCGTCCTGCTATAAGATCTAAGATGAGTGCGACTCCCATTGCACCCAACTTGGTTGAACGGCTGATTCAGGCGTACCCCGAAAATATTGCCGGATTCAAAGATTCTAGTGGTGATTTAGGAAGTATTCGGGCCATGATTCGCAATTTCCCCGAGATACAAGTTTTTGCAGGCAGTGAGCATTTTTTACTGGACACGCTTAGGGCAGGAGGGGCTGGCTGCATCAGTGCAACAGCAAACGTAACCTCACCGATGGTCGCGCATCTGTTGGCAAATTGGGAGTCTCCTGAGGCGGATTTGCTGCAGGAGCGTCTCAGCCGAATCCGAGAGGCGGTTGAGCAGTGGCCCATGATAGCCGCCCTGAAATCATTGATGCAGGATTTGACCGGGCGGGATGCGTGGATGAATCTCAGACCACCGCTAAGCCCACTCCCTCCCAATGAAGCAAAGAGGTGTATCCAGCTATATAAGACAGTATTCACCGCAGCTACGCGATCACCATACAGTCACAGATGATTGAACATCCGGCTCCAACCTTTTCAGCGTCAGAAGCTCAGGCTCTGGCACAGGAGTATTTTGGCTTACAGGGTAGCGCAACCGAGCTTCCTAGTCACCTGGATCAAAATTTTCGTGTCAATACGGCCGGTGGCACATTTGTTTTGAAGCTTTCCAATGCAGCAGCAGAATCCAGTTACGTAGATCTTCAGCAGGCGGTACTGTCACATCTGCATGCGAATGGGCAAGGGGACCATATTCCGGCCGTCGTTCCCACACAAGCGGGCGATCAAAAAGTCGTTGTACAGGGAAAAGAGGGGCAGCACCAGTTATGGATGGTTACCTGGCTCGATGGACGCATACTCGCAGATGTCAGGCCTGTACTGAGCCCGCTGCTTCGGGATTTGGGACGATTTCTGGGATCTCTCAATCAGGCTCTGGGAGGATTCGAACACGAGTCTGCACATCGAAGCTACGCCTGGGATCTTCGTAAGGCGATTCATTTCGCCAAATATCTGGACTGTATCCGGGATGCCAAACGGCGCAAGCTCGTAGAGGATGCATTGGAATTCTTTCAGAATGAGACGCTTCCCAGCCTAGATCAACTTCGGCAGAGCGTAATCCATCACGATGCCAATGACCACAATGTAGTTGTCCAGGGTACGGGCTATCAAGCCAGCATTCGCGGATTGATAGATTTTGGGGATACGCTGCATACAACGACTGTGATTGAACTTGCAGTCGCAGCAACATATATCATGATGGGCAAGGTCGATCCAGTGGGAGCAGCAGCAGAGGTTGTGCATGGGTATCATGAGGCCTATCCTTTGGAGGAATCAGAAATCTCAGTATTACACGGGCTAATCAAAGCGCGGCTTTGTTCTAGTGTGTTGGTTTCTGCCTTTAGAGGGTCGTTAGAACCCGAGAATGAGTACCTTCGCGTATCCGAGGAGGGAGCATGGTCCCTCCTCACCTATTTATCAAGAGAATCGTCATCATTGGCGGAGTACCGATGGCGGTCTGCCTGTGGCATGGAGCCCTGCCCAAAGGGTATGCGCGTGGTTTCACATCTTCGTCAGCGAACATTTGCACCGGTCATGCAGCCGGATGTGTGCACGAAGGATCCCCTTGTAGTGGATCTGAGTGTTACCAGCCCTTTGGTTGAGCCTTTGGAGCGGCAACCCGATCCAAAGAAAGCCTCTGAAGCATGGTTCAGGCGGATCCGCCGTGCAGGTGCTGAAATCGGGGTTGGACGCTATAATGAGCCTCGGATCGTGTACACATCAGAAAACTACCGATCAGCGAACAATGCGTTTGATGAGACCCGGACGATTCACCTGGGGATTGATCTATTTAAGGAGGCAGGAGCCCCAGTCTATGCTCCGGCTGCGGCACGGATACACAGTCTCTCTTTCAGCCGGAAACCAATGGATTTTGGAGGGCTGGTGATCCTGGAGCATACAATGGAAGGGGGGAGATTTTACACGCTGTACGGTCATCTGAGTGAGCATTCGATCCAGCGGCTTCAACCAGGGCAGAAAATTGCCAAGGGTGAGGAGTTTGCCAATCTCGGAGTGCCGGAGGAGAATGGAGGGTGGACTCCCCATTTGCATTTTCAGGTGATTGCCGATCTGTTGGGAAAATCTGGTGAGTACTGGGGGGTTGCACCGGCAAGCCAGCGCGATGTGTGGTTATCGATCTGCCCAGACCCCAACCTGATTCTCGGGATTCGGGATGACTTGCTGCCCGTGCCTGAGCCTCTCACGGAAACGATCCGGTCCCGGCGAAAAGATTGTATCGGGGGAAATCTCAGCGTTTCTTATCGTACGCCTCTGCAGATTGTACGTGGATTTCGTCAGTATCTCTATGATGAGACTGGTCGGGCATTTCTGGATGCTGTTAATAATGTCCCCCATGTAGGACATAGCCACCCGCGTGTCAATGCAGCTGCGATCCGACAAATGCGCGTACTGAACACCAATACACGTTATTTGCATCAGACACTGGTAGATTATGCGGAGCGGCTGGCTGCCACCATGCCGGAACCGTTGAAGGTCTGCTATTTTGTGAATTCAGGGAGCGAAGCCAATGATCTGGCGTTACGTCTGGCGTTTGCACACACCGGGCGGAAGGATATCATGGTCCTGGAGGGCGCATATCATGGTCACTTGAGTTCACTGATCGCGATCAGCCCGTACAAGTTTGATGGCCCCGGCGGAACGGGTGCACCTCCGCATGTGCATCAAGCCCCGGTCCCGGATCTATATAGAGGGCGGTTTCGGGGAAGTGATGCGGCACAGCAGTATTCAACAGAACTGAAAGCAAAACTCAATTCGGTCCCGGATGGGATTGCCGCGTTTATCTGCGAATCTCTCCTTGGTTGCGGAGGGCAGATTGAGTTGCCAGAGGGATACTTGCAATCAGTTTATGCACACGTACGTGCGGCAGGCGGTCTTTGTATCGCTGACGAGGTACAGGTAGGGTTTGGGAGGATGGGGAGTGACTTCTGGGGCTTTCAGACCCAGGAGGTCACGCCAGATATTGTTGTCCTAGGTAAGCCGATGGGGAATGGCCACCCACTGGCAGGCGTTGTGACCACTGCCGAGATTGCTCACTCATTCGATAACGGGATGGAGTTCTTTAGCACGTTTGGGGGAAATCCAGTTTCGTGCGCAGTGGGGGAGGCAGTTTTGGATGTGATTGAATCGGAAAAGCTGCAGGAAAACGCGCTCGTCACGGGCACCTTTCTAAAACAGTCTCTTGAGAAACTAAAAAGCAGGCATCCGGTGATCGGAGATGTCAGGGGGAGGGGATTGTTTTTGGGGATAGAGTTGGTGCGGGATCACCAAACCCTGGAGCCAGCCGATCAGGGGGCGGGCTATATTGCGAACCGCATGCGCGATCTGGGCATTCTGATTTCAACGGATGGGCCACTTCACAACGTGCTGAAGATCAAGCCTCCGCTGGTCTTTGATCAAGCCAATGCGGTCCAACTCGTCGAAACACTGGATTCTATACTTCAGGAGGAGGCAGCGATTAGTCAATAGATAGGAGGGTAACCTCAAAGATCAGTGTCGCATTTGGTGGAATGCGGCCCTGTCCCCGATTTCCATAGGCAAGATCGGGCGGGATCACGAGCTGACGCTGCCCCCCTGATCGCATCCCCAGGATTCCCAGTTCCCATCCCTCGATAACCCGGCCGTTCCCAATTTGAAACGAGAAGGGGCTGTTTCGAAGATGGGAGCTGTCAAAGAGCGTGTTGTCCGTTAGCCAACCGTGATAATGCACGGTCACAAGATCTCCATTTTTTACTGGATCGCCTGTACCGATCTCAAAGTCATAGTACTTAAGACCATCTGAAAGCTGGATATAATCATCATCGGCCACCTCGCGTGGCATGGGGGTGTTTTCGGGCTCTGGGGGCATCGGTTCCGTGGGGCTTTTACAGGTAGAAAATAGCGCAATTGCCAAGACCAGTGCTGCGTATCGAACGAAGGACATGATCATCATACAAAATTGATCTCCCTACTACAGAAAAATCCCTAAATTGTTTGTCCGTCGAGTTGTCAGGTAAAGCGAGTCAAAAGAAGTCCTCCATATTCATTCGTGTTCCATGTTTGAAGCTGATGTATTTTCCGAACGTCGTCGTGAACTGGTGAAGTCTTTGGGGAGTGGGATCGTGCTCTTGCCTGGGCATGTGGATAGTCCAATGAATTATGCGGATAATATCTATCCCTTCCGGCAGGACAGTACCTTTCTTTATTATGTTGGGATTCATCGGCCAGGGCTATTCGCTGTGATTGATGTAGATGAGAATCAGACAACAATTTTCAGCACAGAGCCGACAGTAGATGATGTCATTTGGTCTGGCTCACAGCCAGGTTTAGATGAATTAAGAGAGCTCTGTAGTGCGGATCATGCGTGTGAAATATCTGATCTGGCAGAAGTCCTGTCCGGGGCCCTTGCCCGAAAACGGGATTTACATTATTTACCGCCATACCGAGCAGAAATCAGTCGTGGATTGGAGAAGCTCATGGGGTTAGAGCCGGAGCAATCCAAAGGAGGGCATTCAGAGGAACTTATCCGGGCCATTGTTGAACAGCGGTCAGTCAAAGAGCCCCGGGAATTGGCAGAGATTGAGGCGGCGCTGGCGGTTACGCAACAGATGTACCGTGCTGCAATGCAGGCGGTTCAGGCAGGAAAGTACGAACGTGAGCTTGCTGGTCTTGTCGAAGGAATTGCAATCAGTGGCGGGGGACGTCTTGCCTATCCATGTATCTTGACGAAGCATGGACAGGTTTTGCATAATCACCACTATCATCGCCGTTTAGAACTTGGCGATCTGGTTGTTCAGGACAGTGGGGCCGCAACTGTTTCGGGGTATGCAAGTGACATCACAAGGACGTATCCGGTTGGAGGTACGTTTTCTTCTCGTCAACGTGAGATTTATCAGGCCGTCCTGGATTCATTAATCTCGGCATTGTCAAGTATTCAACCAGGTCGTCCATTCCAGGCCAGTCATTTGGTGGCTGCACGTGTCCTTACTGACAGGCTTCAGCAGATCGGTCTAATGCGGGGAGATCTTGATGAGTCGGTAGCTGCTGGGGCACATGCACTCTTTTTCCCGCACGGATTAGGGCATATGATGGGGCTTGATGTCCATGACATGGAAAATTTGGGGGAAGATCTGGTTGGTTATGATGATCAGATCCGAAGGAGTCAACAGTTTGGTCTTGGATCTCTTCGTTTTGGAAGGGCCCCTGCACCTGGATTCGTATTGACGGTTGAGCCAGGATGCTACTTCATCGGTCCGCTGATTGATCAGTGGAGGAGCGAAAAGCGTCACGAAACCTTCATCAACTATGACAGGCTGGCTGACTGGCAGGATTTTGGCGGAGTACGAATTGAGGAAAATGTCGTAGTAACGCTAGAGGGGCATCGAATTTTGGGTCCCCCAATTCCCAGAACGATTGTAGATGTAGAAGCTGCGTGCAGCGGATAGTCAGGAAACGAAGGCTGTATTTTCGGTGCCCAGTCGGACATGCTCCACCAATCCAATGCGACGATCGTCAAAGGGACTCGAGACACGAATATAGTTGTCCGTATAGCCCTGCATTCTGCCAGACCAGGCGTTGCGTTCCCAGAGCACTGGCCGTATCTGGCCACGAAACCGTTCTTGAAACACGGCCTGTTTGCGCCGAGAGAGCTCCCGGAGAGTTCGATTGCGAGATGAACGCTCGGAAGCAGGAATAGTGTTATGCTGCTCATAGCGATTAACAGCTACAGTATCAGGACGTTCGGAATAGGTGAAGACGTGCAGGTAGGTGACTGGCAGGTTTGCCAGAAACGTACGCGTTTCTGTGAAGTGATCGGTAGTTTCCGCTGGAAACCCAACAATCACATCGGCGCCGATTCCAGCATCGGGCATGCGCGTATGAATATATTCCAGCCGCTGCTGGTAGACTTCCCTACGGTAGCGCCGTCGCATGGCCCCGAGTACCGAGTTTTCTCCACTCTGCAAGGGGACATGAAAATGCGGTACCATCACAGGAGTGTCCGCAACAAAGTCAATTATCTCGTCTGTGAGCAGGTTGGGCTCAATGGAAGAGATACGGTAGCGGAGAATTCCGTCCACCTTTGCCAATCGTTGTAGCAACTGGAGTAGATTTAATTTTGTAGGGCGATCAAGGCTGCCTTGACCATAGAGTCCTATGTTGACTCCCGTTAAAACAATTTCCTTAACGCCTCGCTCTGCGAGTTGCCTGGCTTGATCAATAATTTGATTTGCAGGGGCTGATCGGCTTTTTCCCCTAGCCATGGGGATCGTACAAAACGAGCAGGAATAGTCACATCCGTCCTGAACCTTCAGAAATGCGCGGGTGCGATCATCTGATAGCAGCGCGGGATCAAAGGATGCCATGCTTCCGGTGCAGGAAACACTAACTTGCGTAGATGTTTTCGGGGAAAAATCCTCGAGCAGGTCAAAAATGTGTGCTTTTTCTGAATTGCCAAGCACTGCGTTGACTCCTTCAATTGCCGCTACTTCATTCGGGCGCAGTTGCGCGTAACATCCAGTGACAATGATGAATGCATCGGGGTTCAGTCGGTGGGCACGCCGTATGATTTGTCGGCACTTCCGATCTGCCTCGGCCGTCACCGAACAGGTGTTGATGACCGAAATATCACAAATATCTTTTTGCCCGACGGTCTCAAATCCGTGCAGTTCAAATTGTCGCCTCAGGCTGCTTGTCTCCGCAAAGTTCAACTTGCAGCCAAGTGTATGAAATGAAACGCTGCCCATGAAGGAATTCTCGAAACTACAGGTGAAATGAATTTCTCCTCATTCTTGATCCCTATTTGCGATCCTGGCGCCAGTTTTGGCGAGCATGGGTCACGTTCTGCTTGGGTGCTGCCAAGGTTGGATAATACTTGGTTGGCAACACGCGTTCCCTGCCAGAGTTACACAGGTCTAATATGTCCCATGTCTACCGTGGTAAAAACAATATGAATTCGAAACGTGCAGGTCTATTTGTATCCATCGGGGTATTCACTTATGCAACGATACTGTATGTATTGACCGTTGCACCTACAGCAAGCTTCTGGGACGCAGGAGAATTCATTGCGATTGCACACGGGTTGCAGGTTTCGCATCCGCCGGGCGCACCATTCTATATGTTGGCAGGTCGTCTTTTTTCCATGTTTGTTCCGAATGATTTGATCTCGTTATCGGTCAACATGGTTTCTGTGCTCTCCAGCTCGTTTACCATCCTGCTGACTTACTGGATCATTGTTCGTCTGCTGCGGGAATTTATTCCGTCCAAAACCGAAGGTTCTGCCACCTTTATGCACCATTTTGGGGGCGTGGTCGGAGCTTGCACATTTGCAGTCACCGATTCGTTCTGGTTCAATGCCGTAGAGGCAGAAGTGTATGCGATGTCCATGCTCTTTACGGCTCTGGTGGTTTGGCTGATCATGAAGTGGAGCGAGATGGCGCGAGAGGAACTGGCAAATTCGCGGGATCGACTTGGACTGGGTGCAAACCGTATCCTGATACTCGTGGCTTATCTCTTTGGGCTTGCGATCGGGGTGCATCTCTTGAGCCTGTTGGCACTCTTCTTTATCGCCCTCATTTTCTTTTTTGTTGAATATGATCGGGAGGATTGGACAGTCAGTGGACGACCCGACTGGAAATCAGCAGCACGTTGGAGAGCCATTTTGTTGTCGCTTGTCGTTGCCACGGTCGTCTTTCTTGGTATTTATCCCGGAATTATCCAAAAGTTACCCGGATTGGCCGGACAGACTGGACAACCACTGTTGGTTCTTCTTCTCTTTGTCGGTGCAGTCGTCTTTGCGGTATGGTATACGCAGATTCGGGCAAAGCAAACGGCGAATCTGGTGTCCGTCTGTCTTTTGATGGTACTAATTGGTTATTCCAGTTATGCAGTCATCTTCATTCGAAGTGCTGCCGATCCACCGATTGATGAAAACGATCCGGAAACACCAGCTGCGATCGTATCCTACCTGGAGCGGGAGCAATACGGGGAAACTCCAATTTTGCAAGGTCCTAATTTCAATAACCGCACTGGGGACTTCGATCCGAACAACATAAAACTGTTTCCACGACGACACTCCGTGGCTCCACAACATGTGAATATTTATCGACAGTACAACTCCGATGCACAGTTTTTCTGGCAGTATCAGTTGGGGCATATGTACTTGCGCTATTTCTTATGGAATTTTTCAGGGCGCGAGAGTGATGTAGAGGGTGCACGTGCAATCACTGGGTTTTCGCTGATTGAAGGTCCAAACGAAACCCTGCAGCAGACTCCCAGCGAACGGGCAAGCCGGAATCGCTATTTTGCTCTTCCACTGCTTTTGGGATTTTTTGGAATGTTTTATCATTTCCGCCGGGATTGGCGGCGTGCCTTCAGTGTGCTGGTACTGTTTTTAGTGACCGGAGTGGGCATCATCTTATACCTGAATCAGACTCCCCTGCAGCCCCGGGAACGTGACTATTCCTATGTCGCTAGTTTCTTTGCTTTCAGCCTGTGGATCGGGATTGGAGCAACTGGGCTTCTGCAGCTTGTTCGGGATGCATTGGAGAATTTTGCAGAACAGTTCCGGTACCTCCTTTGGGTTGCAGCACCTGTGATCTTTCTGGCGGTCCCTGGCTGGATGGCCATGGAAAATTATGACGACCATGATCGTTCTGGACGTTATGTTGCCCCGGATTATGCATACAATATGTTGATGAGTGTTGCGCCGAATGCAATCCTCTTCACCAACGGAGATAATGATACGTTTCCTCTCTGGTATGCGCAGGAGGTCGAAGGAGTCCGAAGGGATGTCCGCGTAGCCAACCTGTCCCTGTTGAACACGCCCTGGTATGTACGACAGTTGAAACACCAGTATTCGCGGGAGTCAACACCTTTGCCAATTAATTTACCTGATGAACAGATTGATGACCTTGGGCCCACCTTACTGAGGCCGAGAACGATGACCTTGCCAGTTAATCCGACGCTGCTATCGGAAGAGTCCGAGGTGTTTGTTGGGCAGATGGACCGGAACATGATTGATACCACAATGTCCTGGACTCTCACTGGTCGACCCTACACAACCGACCCAGACACAGGGGAGCCCGTGAATCTTCTTTACGGTGCGGACATTGCTGCCCTCGACATTATTCGTGGTGCAGCCACAGGCGGTTGGGAGAGACCAGTATACTTTGCAGTCACCGTTTCCCCTGA
Organism: Rhodothermaceae bacterium; assembly: GCA_009838195.1. NCBI lineage: Bacteria > Pseudomonadati > Rhodothermota > Rhodothermia > Rhodothermales > Rhodothermaceae > Rhodothermaceae bacterium. The sequence continues at coordinate 9,273 of VXSC01000034.1, forward strand.
TGGACGCCTTGATCTGGAGAACTATTTGCAACTCGAAGGACAGGCGATGCGCGTTGTTCCCATCCGTCATGATGATCCCCTGGGCAGGGTTGAACCAGGAATTACACCAGAGCGGCTGAAAACGTTCAGATTCAGGAACCTGAATAACCCCAAGGTCTACTATGATGCAAATATCCGGCGGATGGTAGACAATTACAGGAATATTTTTGCCCAGACGGCGGCGACGATGGTTCAGGAAGGGCAGGTGGATGAAGGGCTTGGTCTCATGGACCATTTGCTCGAACAGGTCCCCTTTACGACCATTCCCGGGGACTACGTCTCGTTCATCTACACCGCACGCGTTTACCAGGAGGCAGGCGATTATGCAAAGGCGTTAGAGATACTCAAACAGTCAGAACCCTTACTGATGCACCGGCTGGATCTAAACAATGCCCAGGGGTTTGATGATTATGTCTTCACGTTTTTGCAGACCATCAGAGCTGCATATCTGCAGGCTGGTGACTTTGAAGGGGCGGCGGCATTCGAAAACAAAATTCGGGAATCCGTTGGAGAAGAAGGAAATGTTACTGCAGAAGAGATGCGTGCTGCCGCGATGGGGATGTTTGACCAAGATTCCCTTGACGGAACCCAAAATATGGACCAATCTATCCCACAGGATTCCGCACTTCTGGATCCAGAATACGAGAATGGGGTTCAGCAGCCTTAGGACAACAGATGTCGAATATGAGTTTTCAATTTCAGGAGCATGATTTCGAGCGCATCGGTCGTACGCTGGGTGCAGAGCCCATTCGAAAGGATCGCGTCGTATGCTACGAGATCAAGAACGAAGATCTAGGGCAGATCGTTAAGCTGGAGATTTCGGTCGATGTGGAGTTTCCCGGGGATCTCAAAGACGAAATCCCTGGCCACATCATCACCGCTGAAACGACCAGTTGCCAACTCCACCTGGTTGGGTGTACCGGGCTGGTGGCCGAGGAGGATTTCCGGGAGGTCATTTTCTATGCGAAAGGTCACAATGTGGTGAATGCTCTCGTAGTACAGGCAACCGCTTGGTGCCAGGTCTATTCCAATTATGATCGACGGTTACTGGATATGGATTATACCAAGATGCCCAGTCAGATTTCAAACAGTGTCATCTCATTTCTGATGGCAGAGGGGATCCTGGAAGGCTTTAAGTTCGACGAAGACGAGGATATTTCAATTGAAGGCTGAACGAGAAGACTACTGGTCTGATCTGCCTAGTCTCCCACCAGATAGCGCGGTCGTCATAGGCAATGAGCATCCACACCTAGAGTTGGACATCGATCTGGTGGAAAAGCTTGTCGATCAGGTGCTGGAAGGGGAGCAGAAGAGGGTTCGAAGGTTGGACATCATTCTCACGCATGCTCAACAGCTTCGCAGTTTGAACAGGGAGTGGAAAGATGCGGACTACGATACAGATGTGTTGAGCTTCTCACTCGGCCATGGGCCAATGATTGACGGGGAGGTGTATGTCAGTCTTGATTTTGCGGAGCAACACTGCCAAGACTATGATGCAACGTTTACCCAAGAGGCCTGTCGCTATATTGTGCACGGAGTACTTCACCTTCTGGGGTACCGCGACAGCACGTCTAAGGAACAGAAAATCATGCGTACGAAAGAGGATGAGTACCTCCAGCGCACAGGCGTTAGCGGTATCTGAACTGCTGAAGCACACGAGGGTCCTTGCTACGACGTAGAATTTGCCCAGTGTGTACATCCTTGAATGTAATTTCTTTTGGGTGCGGGGTTACGTCAAGCAGAAACATGGCCCAGCCCCAGAAACTGTAGTGCGCTTGGGCTACAATGCGAGGATTGGACAGGATCTCATTGATGGATTCCTCGGATGTAAGTGCCTCTGGGACGGCGAGAATTTCAACAGGATCAGCAAATTGGCGGTCTTCGGGAACGTCCTGACGAAGAATTTCTGCCGCGTGTGTGGACACAGTCGTGCGGGTCGGAGTGGGGTCAGGACTCTGTCGGAAGAAGTAGTGATCGCTTGAGATATCCCCGGATCCGTAGAGGAAAATCAGAATCAGAAGAAACAGGGTCAGCATGGCCACTTCAAAGCCCTGAGTCCCTGCGGTCAGGCCACCAGACATTTCTTCCACAAATACGGCTCCGACCAAGATTGGAATCTGGATGAGTGCTCCCACACGGGAAAGCAATCCGGTGAGCAGCATAAATCCGCCGAGTAAATGTGAGAGGGCGACGTAGTGCAATAGGACTGTCGAGCGGAGCATGTCCGATGGATTTGCCCCAATCAGGTCCAGAAAACTGTTTGCATCTGCAATGAAGAGCATACCACGTACCAGCAATCCAAGCCCTAGGTACATGCGCAAAAGATCAAATGCATGTGAGCGGAAGGGATAAAGCTTTGCCAGGATAAGCTGGAGTTCATTCCGCGAATCTTGGATCTTATGATCAATACTCCAGCGCCCAGATCCACAAATCACAACTAGAAGCAGAATGAAGAACACAAGCGAAGAGAGCTCCAGAGACTGATTCGCCGAAAAAAGACTCCCGAGACTCAGAAAAATGGCACCAAAGAGAATCGGGACCTGTGAAAGGGCAGCAATCCGGGTCCAGATGCCGACCGTGATCGCCAGTCCCCCAGCAATATGGAGCCCCGCTACACTGAGATGTGCCCACTCGGCACGCAGCCATGCCGGTGCGTCTTCGGGCAACAGTGCAACGAAGGTGGTGGCATTGACCAGAAAGAGTATCCCTCGTGCGAGCAGTCCAAGTCCCAAGTAAATCCGAATCAGATCAAAAGCGATCTCACGATACTCGTCGAGCCAAGCGTTAAACCTTTGGAGCATGCTACCAACGGAAGGTGGAATTCCCGTAAATAATAGGCTAATTTGAGCGAATAACAAAATGGAGATGATTAATTTGTTCGAACTCAAAATTCATTGTATATTTGATCGGAATTAACCGTCTCTTCACAGAGTTGTCTTCATTGCGATCATAGATCAAATTCCTGTAGTGCATACGAGATATCGAAGCGCATGGGGGCGGAGTCTCCCTGTGGGACTGATTGCTTTTCTGCTGTTAGCTCTGGTCGTGGGCCCTGTGTGGGGGATGCCGCAGGAGGCAGATCCTGAGTATCGGACGTTGCCATTCATCAGCAGTCGTGTGCTGATGTGGGCGGTGGCGGAGCTGCACCTGATGTTTGCCGCATTTGTGTTAGCCGTCCCCATATTCGCGTTGGTGATTGAATTCATCGGGTACAAGACCGGGGACAAGCGCTATGACCAGTTAGCCTACGACTTCACGAAGCTCCTCTCTGTATCATTTTCATTCACGGCCACGCTCGGGGCATTGCTTACGTTTGGACTGCTGGTTTTTTATCCGGCATTGACGCAGTATCTGGTCAAGATATTCAGTTGGACGTTTCTGCCTTACGCGCTGCTCTTTTTCCTTGAAGCGTTCTTCCTTTATGCGTACTATTACGGTTGGGGCAAACTCCCTCCGCGTCTGCACCTCTTTATTGGGGTGATGCTCAACCTCGTGGGTACGGCCATCATGTTCATTGCCAATGCATGGCTGACGTTCATGAATACGCCTAACGGGATTGATGATATGGGAAACCTGACCAGTCTCTGGGAGGCGATCAACAACTATACTTGGATGCCGATCAACATCCACCGGTTGATTGCGAATGTGGCGTTTGGTGGTGCAATCGGCGCGGCATACGGTGCGTTCAAGTTCCTGGGTGCGAAGACATTGGAGGCCAAGGCACATTATGACTGGATGGGGTATATCGGGATTTTTGTCGCGATTTGTGCGCTGTTGCCGCTCCCGTTTGCGGGATACTGGCTGGGGGTAGAGATCTATGCATATGATCAGAGTCTTGGGATCACCCTGATGGGGGGTACATTTTCGTGGCTCTTCATTGTGCAGGCCGTCCTGATTGGCAATTTATTCCTGGCAGCAAATTACTACCTCTGGCTGAGTATGGCCCGGATTCCAGGTGCGGAGCGTTTTCGAAGGTTTATCAAATATCTTTTGGGGGTAATTACCCTTTGCTTTATTGTGTGGGCAACCCCACACTCGCTCGTCGCAACGGTAGAGGAAGCTCGTGCAATGGGCGGTTCTCATCATCCCATCCTGAACGTGCTGGGGGTGATGAGTGCAAAGAATACGGCCGTAAACCTTTTGATCCTCACGACCTACGTCAGCTTTTTGCTCTATCGGCGTGCAAATAAAGAGGCAACAGTTTCATGGGCTAAAACCGGTAACTGGATCCAATTCGGCATTTTTGCGGCTGTGGTGATTTATGTGGTCTTCCTCGGCGTGTACGGATACTTTGTAGACGCCCAAACCCGAATTGGGCTGAGCCAGCCACAGGTCTTGTCGGTACTGTTTGCCATGATCTCCGTGACCGTGATTGATATATTCCTGTTCAAGAATGCAAAATCCCGTGGCGAGATCGTGTGGGGAAAAATCTCTGCCCGGAGTCAGTATGCCCTTTTCTTCCTCGCCATCACGTTTACCTGGCTAATGGGACTGATGGGATATGTGCGTGCAGGGATGCGGCAGCACTGGCATGTCTATGGTGTGGTGCGGGATACCTCGGTGGATGCATTTACACCTACGTTAGGATTTGCGGGTGGGGTGGTTAGTGCGATTGTGATCATCTTTTTCCTGTTGATTGCCATCGTATTCTTCCTGGCTGGTCTTTCTGGAAGAAAAGATTGGAAGCCCAAATCTGGATCCCGATGGGCTCAGGAAGAAGCGTCTACCTCGACAGCCCCCGCATGATAATCAATCTACTAGCCCAATAATCCCGTGAAACAGGCTCTGCAAATATTCGGATTCACGATCGTGGTCAGCGTCTTCTATTGGTACGTGAGCTTGTGGGTACCCCAGAAACGGACCGATCCTCCCGAGGACATTGAAATCGCCAGCAATCTGACGACTGAGGAGATGATCTCAATTGGGGAAGAGATCGTCGCTGGCAAAGGGACCTGTTTGACGTGTCATACCATGGGGGATCATGGCACCGGGCTTCGTTTTCCTGACCTGGACAATATTGGGGCGATTGCTGGTGAACGCGTTCCCGGACAGAGTGATGTCGAATATCTGGCTGAATCTATGTATGATCCCAATGCTTATGTGGTGGAGGGCTTCGTAGCTGGAATGCCGAACATTGCCCGTCCTCCGATTGCGTTGACCGATCAGGAAATTCTGACTGTGATTGCCTATATGCAGTCTCTTGGTGGAACACCAAGTGTGACCATGGAAACCACCCTGCAGTGGCAGGGACAGGCACCGGCGCAGGAGGCAGCCCCTGTAGCTGTCGGCGGCAACCGGGATGCAGAGACACTATTTACGGCCTACCTGTGCAATACCTGTCATTCATTGGATGGGACCGCAGGGGCAGGCCCCACGCTCCAAGGCCTTGGAGAACGGATGTCCCGGGCGGAGATTTATGAAGCGATTGTTGACCCGGATGAGGTCGTCACCGAAGGATATCTTCCGGGAGTGATGTCAACGATGTTGGATGCAAATAATTTTTACGAGCAGGTTTCCACGTCGGAGCTGCAGGCATTGGTGGATTACCTTGCATCTATGTAGGCTCCCTGAATTGACCTAGTTGGCAGATGAATTTATTTGTACTGTTGGGAATTGTGGCAGCCATGGTTGTTATCCAGCTCGTCGTTACGCGCTGGATTAAGCTCAATCGCCTATCCTGGCTGGCAATATGGTGGGTTGCTCTCTGGGCTGCTTTTTCATATGGGATTAATCCACCGCTTCCCAACTCGATTATCGTGCTGTTCATGGCGATCATTACGATTGCACTGACGGCCTATTTGTCGGCAGATAATGAGGAATTAGCAAAGGCTTGGCGGTCCATCGTACGATTTATGGTGGAGAAAGAGTATCGAATCGCACTGGTGATTGTTCTATTCGCCATTCCTGCGGCGGTAGCCGCCCGGACGTATATCAGTATGAATGAGGCGCCGCAGCCCCCCTCCAGTGCCCGGACGATCCATCCCCCGCCTCCACTCTCCATTACGTTCGAGGGCAATTCAATTGATTTGGCGACGGCCAACAATCCTTTCCGTGAGCTTGAACATACGGATGAAGCCGCCTTTGCTGAGCATGTCAACAATGGTCGGCGGATTTACTTTGAGAACTGCTTCTATTGTCATGGGGATAATATGGAGGGGGCTGGAATGTTTGCACATGGTTATGATCCGATCCCGGCAAACTTCAATGATGCAACGACGATTGCCATGCTGCAGGAGTCCTATTTATTCTGGCGCATCGCCAAAGGGGCACCTGGACTCCCTTCCGAGTCAACCCCCTGGTCAAGTGCAATGCCAGCTTGGGAGTTGTTTTTGACCGAAGAAGAAATATGGGATGTGATTCTATTCCTGTACGAGTACACTGGATTTGAACCACGGGCACAGGGAATGCCGCATTAACCGGGGAACAAGATGCGATATTTACTGCCTTTACTTTTGATTGGGTTTGCGCCCCCCGCGCTTGCACAGCAGGAGAATGATCTCGGTACGGAAGCGCAGCGTGCAGAGGGGAAGGAGATCTATGACATTAAGTGTGCGCATTGTCATGGGTATGAGGGCGACGCAAATGCGGTCGCCACCCCGTATTTGCGACCAACTCCCCGCGACTTTACTTCAGGAAACTACAAATTCCGGTCTACTGAAAGCGGTGAACTCCCGACGACCGAAGATATCAAGCGGAGTATTCGGCTTGGGATGCCCTACACGAGCATGCCGCCGTGGGAGGGGATTCTTTCAGAATCTGAGATTACGAACTTGGCGTATTACCTCAAGACGTTCGAGCCTGCGTTTGATGGCCCCTATGGCAATCCGACGGTTGTAGAGATTCCCCGGGCACCATCTTACTCCGAGGATCCAGATCATCTGGCACGTGGACGTGAAATTTTTGAAGCCAATCAGTGCACGGACTGTCACGGTGTGAATGGGCGTGGGAATGGTCACAGTGCTCCCGAACTGGTGGATGACTGGGGATTTCCAATCCGTCCGGCAGACATGACGAAGCGGTGGACCTACCGGGCAAGTGCCACACGCGAAGAGGTCTATCGCACGTTTATGACCGGGCTGAATGGGACCCCCATGCCCTCTTACCTGCAAACAATCAGTGATGAGGAAGATCGGTGGGCACTGGTGGATTATGTATGGTCACTGTCGAGAGATACGCCGGAATATGGCACGGTCGTCAGTGTGCAGGGGCAGACCGGTGAACTGGAGTTGGGGGACGAGTTGTTTGCGGATGCATCCGAGGCATATTTCCCGATTGTAGGTCAGGTCATTGAACCTGGACGAGCCTTCTATCCAGGTGTCAATGGCATTAGCGTCAAGGCAGTCTACAATGTCTCGGAGATCGCCATCCAGCTTCAATGGCATGATATGACTGCGGAAGCCGAGGGCATGAATCATCCGGCAATTGAGGTTCCAATGTTTGATCCCATGCAACCGGATACGTTGGTGGAAGGCTGGTCCGACGCCGTTGCCGTACTGCTTCCCTCCCGTACCCCAGAGGGACTGGAGCGCCCCTACTTTATGTTTGGAGACAGCAGGTTCCCGATGGCAATCTGGTACACAGATCTGGCGACAGATTCAGCGGCTGTATTGACGGGGCAGGGGGCAGGAAGAATTACAGATAATGGGATTGAATTGGAGAGAACCGCGGAGTATGAAGACGGAGTATGGTCGGTTCGACTGAAAGGCTCCAGGACCTTGGGAAATTACATCATGCAGGAGTCATCCTTTGTGCCGATTTCTTTTACTGCGTGGGATGGCTTCAACGCAGAGCGTGGCAATATGCGGGGATTGTCCGCCTGGTATCATCTGTATTTAGAGCCGATCGAGACAGAATCTGCGGCGCTTCCGATGGCGAAGTGGTTTTTGATTGTACTGGCCGCAGAGATTATCATTGTTGGACTGGTACGCTTACGGACACGCCGCAGAAAACAGACATAGCAGGTGAGAGCAAAGACGTACATACCGTCACTGGTTTCGTGGAATCTCACCAAAAAGTGCAATCTGCAGTGTCCACACTGCTATTTATCCGCGGGCCGGGCTGCGGAGCGTGAGTTGACCACCGACGAATGTTTGGGTTTGCTGGACGAATTGCATAGTCTTGGTACTGAGATGCTCATTCTTACAGGTGGTGAGCCGCTGCTCCGGAAGGATATTTACAGGATTGCCGAAGCAGCAAGCCAGATGGGGATCTGGGTTGTGATGGGGACGAATGGCGTACTGATTACACGCGAGGTAGCGCAAAAGATGGTCGAATGTGGGGTTCGTGGGGTTGGGATCAGTATAGATTCTGCGGATCCTGATCGTCACAACGAGTTTCGGGGCGGGCGGAATGCATGGCAGCACTCTGTGCGTGCACTCAAAATTTGCAAAGAAGAGGGACTGGAGGTCCTGGTTCAGACGACTGTGATGGAGGAGAATTATGACGAGATTTCTGCACTCCTGGATTTTGCGCGTGAGCACGGTGCATGGTCGTTCAATCTGTATTTTCTGGTACAGACGGGCCGGGGGCAGGGTATGACCGATCTTTCCGCTGCGGCTACGGAGTCCATGCTCTCAAGATTGATTGACTGGCAGGACAACTACCGGCCGATGCTCGTACGTAGCAAGTGTGCCCCTCAGTTTAAACAGATCGCGTATGCAAAAGGACGCGGGGGAATGGAGAGCGGTGGATGTATGGCAGCAACCGAGTATTGCAGAATTACGCCGGAAGGGAATGTTACCCCCTGTCCGTACATGGATGTAGTGGCGGGGAGTGTGCTTAGCCAATCGTTCACCACAATATGGAATGATTCGTCCGTATTTGCGGAGCTCAGAGAGCCGGCGAAGCTGAAGGGGCGGTGTGGAAAGTGTGAGTTCCAGGATTTATGCGGTGGCTGTAGGTGTCGCGCATTTGCGGCGACGGGTGATTACCTGAGTGAAGATCCTGCGTGCACCTACCAGCCCACCGGCGTTGCCTTACCGGAGTCCGTGTTACAATGGGATCAATCAGCGGAGGAGCGTTTGATGCGGATCCCGATTACATTCATCCGAAGCAAGACACGTAAAGGCGTCGAAGCTTATGCCAGAAGCAGGGGGATCGGAAGCATCACCACTGAAGTCATGAATGGTGCACTGAGCGGGATGAAGCGATCTGGAAAGTTTGCAAGGATGCCAACTCTGCACCAAAAACCGAACCATCTGGTATAGTTATGCCATACTATATCACACAGGCGTGCACAGCTTGCGATGATTGCATAGATATGTGTCCGATTACGGCGATTCACGCCGGGGATCCGATCTATGTGATTGATGATACCTGCACGGATTTTACGGAATGCTTAGCTGTTTGTGAATTTGATGCGATCCAGCCGATTCCTGAGGATGCTGCCGATGAGATTACAGTATTCCCATAATGGTTGAAAACGAAGTCCAGTATATTCCGGTAGAGCAGTTTCGCCAGATGGTGCCTCCGATCCTTGGATTAGAGATTCGGCGCCTTAGCCGGTGGATCGCCACGCAAGACGCGGATTCCGATCTGCGCAATCAAGTTGTGAAGGTTCGTTATGAACTTAGTCGGTTCATTACCTGTATGGAGGAGTCGAATGATCTTTCATCCTGTGAGCCATTCCTTGATGCCGCTTTGTTGAATGCGGCGATGTTGGGTGATCGTTCGGAAATGGATTACGTGATTGATCGACTTCGGTATGTGCGCGACCGGATTCCTTACACTTATTGATTTGCAGCACCCTAGCTGAGCCCATGTACAAGAAGATTTTTGTTCCAGTTGACAATTCTGAGCACTCAATCAGTGCGGTTGACATGGCAATCGAGCTTGCCGGGCAGTTTGAATCAACCGTCACAGCGAGTCATGCCTACGCTGCGCGGATGCATGATTACCGGTTCAAGCAAATGGAGTACACGCTTCCTGAGGAGTATCTGATTGAGGATGCGATGGAAAAGCAGCGCAAAATCCATGATACCTTGATCACCATGGGACTTGAGCTCATCAGTGATTCTTACTTGGTCGTTGCAGAAGAGCGATGCAAGGAGGCAGACATTCCATTCGAACCTAAGATGTATGACGGTAAGAACTGGAAAGTAATTGCCAAGGACATCGAGGAGAGTGATTATGATTTAGTGATCATGGGAGCTTTGGGGCTGGGTGCCGTAAAGGATAGTGTCCTGGGGAGTGTTTGCGAGCGTGTCACGCGCCGAGTTCGGACAGATACCCTGGTGATCAAAAAGGTTGACCCTGAGGATGTGACCGTAGACGGGAAGCCGGAAGGCAATATTGTAGTTGGGATTGATGGCAGTCCAGAATCTTTCGCCGGGCTGCGTACGGCACTGGAGCTTGGTCGCAAGACGGGTCGGCAAGTGGAAGCGGTATCGGTCTATGATCCATATCTACATTATGCAATGTTCAACAGCATTGTCAATGTGTTGACTGAAAAGGCATCCAAGGTCTTCAAGTTCAAAGAGCAGGAGCAACTGCATGAAGAGGTGATTGATACGGGGCTGGCAAAGATCTACCAGTCTCATCTGGATATTGCAAGGCGGATCGCAGCAGATTCGGAAGTGGATCTGAAGATCACGCTTCTGGATGGAAAGGCGTTTGAGAAGATGCTCCAGTATGTCCGGCGTGAAAACCCATGGCTCCTGGTATTGGGGCGTATTGGCGTACACAGTGACGAAGACATGGATATTGGAAGCAACACAGAAAACCTTCTGCGCCAGGCTCCCTGTAATATCTTACTATCCAGTCAACGCTACATCCCTCCTGTGGATGTGAGTGCGGAGGAGTCCATGTTATGGACCGAGCCGGCGACCAGACTCCTGAACACGGCACCTGATTTTGCGCGTGGCATTGCACGTACCACCATTCATCGTTGGGCGATGGAGCGGGGGCATTCCGTGATCACGCGCAAAATTGTTGAGCAGGCAATGGGAAATATTCTGCCCCGCTCGTCCATGATTAAGATGGGAATCATTGCAGAAGACACCGCCACCAAAGAAATTGTTGCGAAGGACTCCGTCACATGGATTTGCAGTCAGTGTGGGTACGCTGCACGAGACTTTGAACCGGTGCGGTGCGCGGTGTGTGGCAGTGCTGCAAAGGCGTTTCAGAAGCTGGACAAGGACGCGATTAATCAATTAGCCAAATTAGAGGGGGGAACAGAGGAGCAGGATACGTTTGATGACGTTCGGCTCAAATGGAGTAAGGATGCTCTGAAAGAACTCCGAACGATCCCCGATGGCTATCAGATGCGCCGTGCGAAGGCGCAGATTGAAAAGCGTGCACGTGTACAGCGTATTCCAACTATAACTCTGGATATGGTACGTGGTGTGACTGCGGGGACTGCGGAAGAGTTGCAGAACCTTACTCCGGGGGGACACTTGAAGACTCCAGGAGAACATGATGGCGGATCCCGGGATGCTCCAGTTCGAAAGGCCATGCGAGATTTGGTCCAGGATGGGGAATTCATGTGGGCACCAGATGCCCATGTGCGGCTTGAACGAGTTCCGGAGGGATTTATGCGTACACGTACCAAAGAACGGATTGAGGCAGTTGCACGTGAACGTAAGACAGACCTGATCACGTTGGCGATTACGGAAGAAGGAATCAAAGAAGGATTGAAGCTGATGGAGGAGATGATTAAGGAGCAGGCGACGGAGGATTCGTGAAGAACTACAATGATATAGCGACCGATGGCGGTTCAGATGTAATGGGCCAGGTTGCCGAGCAGCATGATCGGCTTGGTCGACGTCTGAAGCGGATCGGGAGCATGATTGCGGTGATGAGTGGAAAGGGTGGGGTAGGCAAGAGTACCGTCACCGCATCCCTCGCAGATGCATTGACCAGAAGGGGGATACGCACGGGTGTGTTGGATGCAGATCTAAATGGCCCATGTATGGCACGAATGATGGGGGTTCGAGATTTCAAGCCCTCTCCCAAAAATGGTTCGATGACGGCTGCCCGAAATGAATTTGGTATACCGGTGATGTCCATGGGGATGTTTCTGCCGGACGAAAGAACACCACTCGTGTGGGATGCAAACTCGCAGCGGGGCGCGTATACCTGGCGTTCCATGGTTGAGATGAGTGCACTGCGGGAGTTGCTTTCGGATACGGATTGGGGAGACCTTGATATATTATTGATTGATTTACCTCCAGGAGCAGAGCGGCTTCAAAACCTGGTTGACCTACTTCCGAATTTGGCGGGTGCTATCGTGGTCACAACGCCATCCGTTGTCGCGATGAAGGTGGTTGGCCGGTCTATTTCGATGGCGACGGACATTACAAATGTCGAGGTGGTGGGGGTAATTGAGAATATGAGTGTGGTCGTTTGCCCGGCTTGTGGTCATCAGGATAAGTTCTTTGGCGAGACCTCCATAGTTAAGGATTTAGCAGCGGCACATGATGTCCCTTATCTGGGGGAAATTCCTTTTGATCATCGGCTTGCAGATTGCCTGGATCACGGTCAATCATACCTGCAAACCTATCGATCCAAACCCGCGGCCACTGCCATCTTGAGTATTGCCGAGCGGGTGTTTTCCTGGACCAAAACAGAATCATCATGAAATTTCTTTGTGTGCCCTGTGATCAGCCGATGAACTTGCATTCGACGCGTGGTCCCTTTGACGGTACGATGTCTATTGTGTATGAGTGCCCTTCGTGTGATGTACAAATGGCCATGCTGACCAATAAGGCGGAAACGCAGATGGTTCGTTCACTGGGAGTCAAGATTGGTGGCCGAACTGCCCCGGCAGAGCCTATGGAAACGCTGCGCTCGAGTCTTGCGGTGAGTCAGGAGGAATCGGCCTCGGAATCATCCTCTGGGGGGCGGTGTCCGTTCACGGGGGTCATTAGCGACGCGATGGCCGCAGCAGAAACTGAGGTGGCTCTTCATTGGAGTCCGGAGGCCTTGACGCGCCTGGAAGCCATCCCACCCTACATTCAGCCGATGGTCAAGCGCAACATTGAGGATTATGCTCGTGACCGTGGACTTTCTGAGATTAATGAGGGTGTGATGGATGCCATGAAGGGGCAACTTGGAATGTAATTTGCAGGTCGGGCGGCTTCATTCCCGGGTGTCCACTTCTATTTTGAGGTACTGTTTCCAAAGTATGAGATTTATATACTGGTATAGACAGACAGTCATGAACCTTCAATCCGCTCGGAGTCAGAAAACAACTCGACTGTTCATGGAAGCAGGTAAGGCTTGAAGTTTAAGAATCGTTGGTCAGGTGTCTTTTGGGGACGAAAGAAGGCGGGGATTGCAGAGCCCATCCATTAGTTCTCCTTTCTGGAGGCTTTGGATCATGGCCTCCAGCATTGACCGGAGCCATTCTGGATCTGGATCAAGTTCCGAGAGAACATGTCTAGCGTGCTCAATGAGGCTTCGCCAGCTGTCATTTTCTGGAAAGAATGCTTTGCCGTATACCTGATTGGTCAAGAAATTCAGCCGCAACTCAAAAAATCCGTGAAACCGTTCCAGCGCTGTTAATTCCCCCGCACTAAAGCAGCCATTGAAGCGTGCACAGTTATCAGGGTCTGGGACAGGTTTAAGAGTGTCTATTGCAGTTTCGCTGGGGACATAGATTTCCTCAAACCAAAGGCGAGTCAACATGGCGGCAACCATCTCCGGCTGTGCATGTCTCGAACAGGCCTTCCGGCATTTCTCACTAGTCAAAAACCCCAAAAAAACAACGACACGTTCGCGGTCACGGGGAGGATTTGGAGTCAATGCGTCCACTTAGAAAGAGATTTCCGGTGCGTCCTTCCACAGGTGCGGTCCCTCTGGTTTGAAATTTTTTGTAGCAACAAAATGCCAACCTTCATGAAAGTTGAGCTTGAACTTACCACCACCATAACGCTGCCGAAGCCATTCCATAGGGTTCTCCAGCAGTTCGGTCATTTCGGAGAGGGGAGCACGTGCAAGCCCCTTGAATCGAACAGAGTTCATCCACGGTTCCTGCACAAGAATCGTGATGGATGATGCGGCGAGCGCCTTCACAAATGCGGCCTCCAACTCTGCCTCTGTAGGATGCGAGTTCCCCCCGGCGATCAGGGCTTTGGTGATGTACTTTTTGTAAAGCTCCCAGACCCAGTCCATGAAAGCGGGGTTTCGTGTGATTTTTCTGTCTAATTATAGGTAATTTTTGGTCAAGAACGCGTATATTCGCGTGTCTTCGCGTCTAAAAGCGTTCGTTGAAGGCAAAACCTTAATCAAACCAATTTTTCAATGCGAATTTCGGCAATTTTTGCGCTTTTGGTCTTTTTTATCGCTGCATGTGGTGGCGGTGCGAGTGAGACAGATGTGAGTCAGGAATCTGGTAGCGATGATGCTACGGAGACAGTGGCAATGACCCCGATGGGATCGGGTGGTGTTTCTGGATCTGTGATGTTTACAGGAACGCCCGCTGAGCGCACCCCTGTACGCATGAATGATGATTGTACAGATGAGCGCGATACGGAAGCACTAAGTGAAGACCTTCTTGTTAATGATGGTGCAGTTCAGAATGTGTTCGTGTATGTGAGTGCAGGACTACCCGACGGCTACACATACCCAACTCCATCAGAACCCGCAGTCATGGATCAGGAAGGATGCATGTACGTGCCTCGTGTGATGGGACTGCAAATCGGGCAAACGATTCGTGTTGAGAACAGCGATCCATTCCAGCATAACGTACATCCAGTTCCGGAAGAAAATCGTGGATTTAATGAGTCCACACCAGGAATTGGAGACTACTTGGAGAAAACCTTTTTGGTACCGGAAGTAATGATTTCGGTCAAATGCGATGTACACAGTTGGATGCAGGCGTACATTGGCGTATTGGATCATCCGTATTTTGCGACGACGGATGCAAGCGGATCTTTCATGATCTCAGGTCTTCCGGATGGAGACTATACGCTGACCGCCTGGCATGAACAACTGGGAGAGCAGACGATGGCTGTGACAGTGGCAGACGGTGCTATGGTAGATGCCTCGATCAGTTACCAGTAATAAAAGCTCTTTTCCGCATATCAATTAGGTACGTACCTCATGGCAGAAGATCATTCTCATTCAGCCCATCAGGAGGGGTTCTGGCGTAAGTACTGGTTTTCGACTGACCATAAAGTCATTGGAATCCAGTACGGGATCACAGCGATGCTGTTTTTGCTGTTTGGATTTGGCCTCATGCTGCTCATGCGGTGGCAATTGGCATCTCCCGGCGTGGAAATCCCTCTCCTTGGGGCGCTCACTCCAGAAATGTATAACCAATTCGGTGCCATGCATGGTACGATCATGGTATTTCTGGGGATTGTCCCGTTAGCAGTGGGTGCTTTTGGAAACTATGTAGTACCGTTGCAGATCGGTGCGCCGGATATGGCGTTTCCAAGGTTGAATATGGCGAGCTATCATTTCTATTTCTGGGGTGGCGTCGTCATGCTTGCCAGCTTCTTTGTGCCTGAGGGAGCCGCCAAAGCTGGCTGGACCTCCTATCCTCCTCTCGCGAATATTGAGACGATGGGCCAGACCATGTGGCTCTGGGGGATGGTGTTGTTGATTACATCTTCGCTGCTGGGTGCGGTGAATTTCCTGGTGACGATTATTCAACTGCGCACGGAGGGGATGACCTTCTTTAAGATGCCGTTCTTTGTTTGGGCACAGTTTATCACCGCTTTTCTCTTGCTCCTGGCCTTTCCTCCACTGGAGGCAGCAGGCTTCCTTCAGTTGGCAGACCGGCTCCTCGGGACGAGTTTCTTTATGCCGAGCGGCCTCGTCACCGCAGATGGGCCATTGGAAGTTGCAGGTGGTGGAAGTCCACTCTTGTGGCAGCATCTGTTCTGGTTTCTGGCACACCCAGAGGTATACGTGTTGATCCTCCCTGCAATGGGGATCGTAGCCGAAGTGTTGGCAAACAATACCCGGAAGCCGCTCTGGGGATACAAATTGATGATATACTCCCTCATATTCTTGGGATTCTTTTCCTTTATTGTATGGGCACATCACATGTTCATTACTGGAATGGGGACCACGATCAGTGCCTTCTTCCAGATAACGACGATGATCATTTCGATCCCCTCGGTCGTGATTTTGTCAGCGCTCTTCATTACACTTTTTGGAGGTTCTATCCGATTTAATGCCGCCATGTTGTTTGCCGTGGGTTTCGTACCGATGTTCGGGATTGGTGGACTTACAGGACTTCCGCTTGGTTTGGCTCCAACGGATATTCCGTTGCACGATACGTACTACGTGATTGGACATTTTCACTACGTGGTTGCACCGGGGACCATCTTTGCACTCTTTGCGGGCATTTATTACTGGTACCCCAAAGTTACCGGGCGTACGCTGAATGAGACACTGGGTCGGATTCATTTCTGGGGGTCTATGATCGCGATGAATGGCATCTTCCTCCCAATGCTTCATCAGGGGATGGCTGGGATGTCACGGCGCCTGTTTGATGGTGGATTGACCTACAGCTTTACGGAAGGAGTTCTCCATTACAATTCGATTATGGCAGTGTCCGCCGTTGTCCTTCTCCTGTTCCAGCTCCCGTTTATCTATAATTTCTTGACGAGTGCCAAATGGGGCAAAAAGGTTACAAAAAGCAATCACTGGGAAGCAACGACGCTGGAATGGTCTGCTGCCCCGACTCCCCCGGTCGGTCATGGAAATTTTGAGACCGTTCCTACGGTGTATCATGGACCGTATGAATACAGCGTACCCGGTCATGAGCTTGATTATTGCCCCCAGGGAGTACCTATTCAACTTCCCGACCACACTGATAAAACAGTCGAATCCTAGTTATACCAATGCAGATTCCCTACGAGGTAACGGCACGTCCAGATACTGGCGTCAACAACGCGAAGCTGGGCATCTGGCTATTTTTGGCTTCGGAGATCATGCTCTTTGGGGGCCTGTTTGCTGCCTACATATTCCTAAGAATTGGCGCGGAAGCATGGCCAGGGATGATGATGTATGGTACGGATACGATGGCCGAGCGTGCAGATCAGATCCTGAACGTGCCTCTGGCAACTTTAAATACAATGATCCTGATTGCATCCAGTGTCACCATGGTGATGTCCTGGGCGGCGCTCAAGATGGATCGATTTGATCGCTACAAGCTTTACATGGGACTCACAATCCTGTTAGCTTTGGGTTTCTTGGTCGTAAAGGCATTTGAGTATGGTGATAAGTTTGATCACCACTGGTATGCGTCAACGAATAATTTCCTTGGCGTCTACTTTGTGCTTACTGGATTGCACGCGATTCATGTCACCGGTGGGATCTTGGTGAATGCATACTTCTGGGGACCAGGGACGAAGATGTGGAAACAGGGAACACCGCGTGCGAAGGCTCACTTTACGAATCGGATCGAGGTTGCCGGACTGTACTGGCACTTTGTAGATTTGGTGTGGATATTCCTGTTCCCTATGATCTATTTGATTTAAGCAGACAAACGCGTTGAAATGGCCGAAGAAATGACTATGGAGGACATCAGGAGGCACGTAAAAGTGTATCTCGTGGTTTTTGCCTCTCTTGCTGTACTGACGGTTGTGACCGTGCTGGTTTCGTATCTGAGTATCCCGTTCGTACCTGCTTTGCTGATTGCTTTGGTAATTGCTACCGTGAAGGCTAGCTTGGTGGCGCTATATTTTATGCATCTAGTGAGCGAGAAGCAGGTCGTCTTATGGGTCTTACTCGTGTCGGGGATTTTTCTAATCGCCATGTTTGCACTCTTTATCGGAGCACATGCCGACCAAGAAGCCCTTGCGACGGTTGCCAAATTACTTCTGCCCGAGTATGTCGCTTAAGACCGTACATATCGTATTTATTATTTTCGCAACGGCTGTAAGCTTTATGTTTGGATTATGGGCATTAATCCGTGGGATGGAAGATGCTAGCGGAGCGATGGTAGGGATGGGGCTGATTGCGCTCATCTGCGGGATTGGCCTTGTTTTATACGGTGTTACATTTTGGCGTAAACTCAGGGAGTTAACATGAAGCGCGGAATCGCTCTTGTTGCTTTGTTCGCAGTTGCAACGCCAGTCTTGGCATGTGAATATTGTCTTGGTACAGGAACTGCGAATTCTGGAGTGATTCGTGCACTGGTTTTCTCCATGGCGTCTTTACTTACGGTGATTGGATTCGTGGGGGCAAGCATCGGGACGTTTTTTTTCAAGGTTCATCGCCGCGCAAAGGTTTTGGAATCAGAAAGAATATCAGGTCGTCCTGGTGATGATCAGTTGGTCGACCAATAACTAGAGATTGAGCCTAAGCATGAACGATTTAAGTAAATGGATGGGAATGCCACTTGATGCCTCGGGGCATGGAGTGGACATTGATATCATGATGAGTTGGGTACACTGGCTCATGCTAGTGTTGTTTTTGATTTGGGCACCGTTTTTTCTCTACTGTTTGTGGCGCTTCAATGCAAAGCGGCATCCTCGGGCCATTTATACGGGAGTAAAAAGTAAGATCTCTTCGTACTTGGAAGGAGGCGTAGTCATTGCTGAAGCGGTCTTATTGGTGGGGTTTGCACTGCCGATATGGGCTACGATCAAGAATGATTTTCCCGAAGAGTCAGAGTCAACGATCGTGAATGTGATTGCAGAGCAATTTGCTTGGAATGTAGTCTATCCAGGTGCCGACGGAGAATTTGGTCTCACAACACTCACGAAGCCGATTCAGATAGACACCAGTGACCCGAGAGGCGAGGATGATGTCATTATCACCAATACTCTTCACCTGGTGAAGGATCGTCCGGTGATCGTGAACCTTAGCTCCAGGGATGTCATCCACAGTTTTGCCCTTCCCAACATGCGCGTAAAGCAGGATGCTATCCCAGGTCTGGAAATTCCGGTCTGGTTTATTCCCAAAATGTCCACGAGCGAATTCCGACAGCAGATGGCAAAGGAGATGCCGATCTCGGAAAATGAACGGCGTCGGGCTCAGTATCCTCCGTACCGATGGATCGCGATGCGAGACTACCCGAATCCCACTGATTCGACGATGCTTGCAGAAGAAGGACAGCGGCTATCAACGAGAATCCTGACGAGACTGTACGAAGCCGGTATTACCGAAGTGTATGCTTCTCCAGAAATGGAGATCAGTTGTGCGCAGCTCTGTGGTGGTGCCCATTACAGTATGCGTGGTACCGTTATTGTTCACGATACGCAAGAGGAATTTGACGCGGTCCTTGCAGAAAACAGTTTCTGAGACTCGTAAGGTTACAATGCTGGTCTTCGTCGACCGGCAGAATACTGTCCAATTGATTGTCCCCGGGGATCAACTCAGGCCGGTATCATGAGGGTGATTGTCTTCGTGCATGCGTCACAAGATTCGGAGGCAGGGGTCATGCCATCTACTGAACTGCTCACATCTATGGGTGCCTATAATCAGGCATTGATCGAGGCGGGTATTATGCGGGACGGGGCTGGGCTGCGACCAACACGCGACGGGATGCGCGTAAGATTTGATGGCGATTCACGGACAGTTTCCAGAGGGCCGTTTAACCTTACTTCGGAATTGGTGTCTGGGTATTGGATATGGGAGGTGAAGGACATGGATGAAGCGATCGCCTGGATCAAGCAGTGTCCCAACCCATATCTTCAATCCGGTGAGGTTGAGATCCGGTCTCTGTATGAGCCAGAGGGTTTTATCGAATAGGGGAGTGGTGGCGTGGTTGTACGAAGAGCTGACCAACCTAACTTTCGTCAAGCGACCTACTGCGAGACACGGGTGCAGAATACAGGACGGGAGTTGTTGTGACCCTTGAACTGCATAAGCGGGTGATTGAAACCACATCTTTGTATAACCGTAGCCTGTGCATAGTATTAATTGTCGACTTGAATGGTGAATAGTTTCAAAACGGTATTGCTGCTGGGAGGGCTCAGTGGCTTGGTGCTCGCGATTGGCGCATCTCTTGGGGGACAAACAGGACTGCTCCTTGCATTCGTCATTGCAATTGCGATGAATTTTGGGTCCTACTGGTATTCGGACAAAATTGTGCTGAGAATGTATCGTGCCAAGGAGGTTGGTAGCGATCATCAACTGTATCGCCTGACGGAGAATTTGGCACAAAATGCAGGACTCCCAATGCCCAGGGTGTATATCATCCCGGAAGGCTCACCCAATGCCTTTGCGACGGGCCGGAATCCCGAAAATGCCGCAGTTGCTGCCACCGAAGGGTTGATTCGGAATTTGAATTCGCAGGAATTGGCAGGAGTCATGGCACATGAGCTGGCGCACGTTAGAAACCGGGATATCCTGATCAGTTCAATTGCTGCCACGCTTGCGGCAACCATCATTATGGTTGCACGGATGGCGCAGTTTGCTATGATTTTTGGAGGAGGTGGAGACCGGCGAGACAATATTTTCAGCTTCTTGGCAACCTTGATTCTCGCACCAATTGCGGCAATGCTGATCCAGGCGGCAATTTCCCGCTCGAGAGAATTCGAGGCAGACCGAGTTGGTGCGGAAATAGCGGGGAGCCCAAGGGGGTTGGCCAGTGCGCTCGTGAAGATTGAGAATTTTCAAGCGAAGGTGCCGATGGATGCGAATCCTGCGACCGCTCATATGTTCATCATGATGCCGGTTTCCAGGAAGGGTGTAATGTCTTTATTCAGCACGCATCCACCGACAGAAGAACGCATTCGGAGATTAGTTTATTAGATCTTATAGCAGGACGGTTCTGCCTGATTAGCGCTACCTTAGCGCGATCC